>JAFSTZ010000274.1 GCA_017445525.1 Eubacterium sp. | reverse complement strand
TTCATAGTTTTTCGCATACTCAATGATAGCAGGGATGACTGTATATGTCTGCTCATTCATAGTCTCCTTGTGGTTGTCAAGCAGAGTCTGGTAGTCAGACTCGGAGAAATCACCGTTCATTCTCTGAAGCTTTATATCCGTGATGGCCAGATCCGCATCATCTGTCGTGGAATATCCTATCCAGGAGTGTCCGCTCATACCTTCGTTAAAGTCTTTATCAAGAACAGTATAGTCCTCACCAAGCTCCTTTTCTGCTTCCTCTTTGGTCGCCGCATGGCTGACCCTGATGTCGGATACGTATCTGCCCTGAGTCTCAGCAGCCTTTGCCGTCTTCACCTCCGGTGTCACTCCCTGGATACGGACACCTCCGCACACTGTAGTAAGTGCTACTGCAAATGTCAGGAACCCTGCCAGGATCCTCTTTGTTGTTTTGCCCATATCGATCCCCTCCTTGTATAATATATGATCAGTTACATGATAAGTTTCGTATGGTTCTATTTCCTTTTACGTATCTTATATGCGAGACTCCCTATAACTACACAGAGTGCGATACACACCATGGTGACTATGGCAAATCCGGTTATCCGGGAGTCAAATACGCTTGCCGTGCTGTCAGCCTCTTCCTCTTTCACCTCATCCGCTGCGGCTTCACCGTCCGTCGCTTCATCCTCTGCCGTGTCATATAAAACTGCTTCTGTGAACGGACTGCCCTCACCAAGACCCGGCGCACTGACATATCCTATGTAGTTGACAAACTGCTTTCCTTTTTTGCTGCTGCAGTATATATTTGATATCCAGAGCTTATCCTCGCTCTCTGAGGCTGATGTGTACCCGCTTTCCTCATAAAGATACTTGGATGCGGTCTGTCCGCCGCCCCTTATAAAGTATCCGGATATCCAGTCTTTCATCGTCACTTCGGAGTAGATCCTGACGGCATCCGCAAGTACGGCTGCCTCTTCGCCTGACCCGTCCTCATCCCCGGTCTCATCCTCACCCGCGTCCTCCGGCTGAGCGTCCTCCGCAGATGAGTCATCTGTTCCGTCCGATACACTGTCACCTTCTCCGCTGTCTGCCTCTGCTGCGCCCGTATCATCCGCCGCCTCCGCAGCCGGTGCCGCATCAGTGGTCTCACTGCCTGTATCAGCTGCAGGGGCTTCCTCTGCCCCGGTATCATCGCTCTCTGCTGCCGGTACATCCAGCTCCGCTACCTTTTCTATGGTCCCCGGATCAAGACCAACGACGCACAGCGTTCCGAGAGCATTTATACTGACCGGTCTCTCGGAGACTGTCTCTGCTTCTCCCTGTGCGGATGATGAGTCGCTATCCACACTGTCAGAGCCCTCTCCCGCGGTCTCATCCTGTGTACCCGTATCTGTCGTTCCCTGATCACCCTCTGCGTCCTGAGCTGCTCCGGTGTCTCCTTCCATATCCTGTGATGCTCCGGTATCTCCCTCCGACGAGGCAGCTTCACCGGACTTTCCCGACTCTGCGGGCTCTTCTGCCCCTGTGGTCTCCTCCTCCGATGGCTCCTCTGTCTCAGCAGGCTCCTCAGTCTCCTCTGCCTCCAGCTCCTTCGGATCATATCCGCAGGCTACCAGATCTATCACCGGATCACCGGCATTTTTATCCTTTGTCATATAGAAGGTATAGTCTTTATCGGACTCTACCTTTCCTCCCTCGACCCTAGTGTATGGAACATCCTTGATAAAAATATCACCGTCTTCGTCCGGGCTTCCCGTCAGTTCTGCGGCATCTCCGCCGATAGCTACCAAGGATCTCAGAGCATCCTCCTCATCCTTTGTTCTTGTATATCCTACGAAGACTGACTCCTCACCACCTATATCATAATTCACATAATACGTACATCTCTTGGCAGCAAGCTCAGCTATGGCTGCTTCCTCTGTTTCCGCTGACGCCACTACGACGTTATCAACATAGGGACGATAGAGATCACCCTTATACATACGCAGATATATCTCCGAATCACTTATGCCCTCATCAAAGTCGGCGAGCTTTCCGTCATCCGTGATCACCACCTCGGAACCATCGGAGGCGAGCACATATGAATCGTCACTATATGTGCCCTGTGATCGTTTTACCTGGAAGCTCAGACCTCTGAGAGGCTCGCCTGCCTGCTCGTCGAAGCTTGCGTACAGATAGAGCGCTGTCCCTTCGGTCCCCTCGTTCAGGCTAATGTCACTGATCTTCTGATATCCCACTCCCTCTACCTCGATAGAGCCGCCGCCATCCGCAGAGACTATGAGGTCACGGATCGCACCGCTCTCACCGCCTGTCTGATATCCCATATAAAGTCCGGTGGTCCCGACAGGATTCAGGGGCTGTCCTATCATGCTGTAGTCTGACTCCTCGAGTGACTCGACGACCAGATCACCCTTCTGGAGTGTGATGCCTGTTATATAGACTCCCGCCTCTGCGCGGGCATACGGCACCGCCGCCGAAAAAAACGGAGAACACATCGCCGCAGCCGTGATAACTGCCAGCACACGTCTTGTTATACTCTTTACTCTCTGCTTCATCGCTCATCCCTCCAACTCTTATCTGCAATTGTTTATCCAACATTATCCCATTCATCGGTACTACTTGCTTATCTTCATCAGTATGCCATACTTACCCGCAGAAGGGCGGCATATATCATTCATGAACACATCATACCACCCTGTGTGTTACAAAAGGGTTACAAAACGCAGCGATGTTTTTATCGGAAGGCCGTTCAAACGGCGAGATCGCCGAGATACTACAGCTTTCCGAGAACACAGTGCGCTTTCACATTTCGAATGTGTTGAAAAAGACAGGGATGAAGGATCGAAACGAGGTGAACAGGGCGTACAGGCTGTAAATAAAGTATTGACAAAAACGATAAACAGCTATAAAAGAACAGGAGGGCAAAGACCATGAAAAACCCATATTCAGTTGTTTTTGGTATAGAGCCTGCAGAATATGTAGACAGATTACGTCAACTTCCTTTATTTGATGAATTTGTTAAGGAAAACTACTATGTTTAAGATGTTTTCCATCACGCAGCCTTAGTCTCCGGATATAGCTGCTTTATCCTGTCAAACTCAGCTATGGCTTTATCAATACGCCCCTTCAGCATATCGCCCTCGTAGAGCCCGGATGAGTTGCGCGTAAGTCCCGAAAGCGGGATCTGGTATATCGCAGGATGATCAGCGAGTGTAAGGATCGGAGTATTCCTAAGCTGCTCCGTAGTCTGGTAGACCAGATCCAGCGACCATGCCTCCTTGCCTGCGGCATCCTCAAATCTAGAAAAAACCAGCTTGCTTCCAATCGGAGTTCTCGTCTCGATGGCACACGGAAGTGTATATTCATCTGCTTCAAGCGCCGCAAGGACACTGCTCAGATTTGAATCGTGTCCGCATAAAAATGTAAACTTGCGACCCGGTTTATCAATCTCATTTCTAATCTCCTTTAAGAGAGGATTTGCGAGATTGACGGCTACAAGCGGGGCAGTATAAAGCACATCGACATATACATCTTTTATCCCGGCAATCTCACGCCACTGATCAAATGTAAGATCCCTCCCAAACGCTGCTTTCTTTTTATCATGCTCCTCATAATACTGGAGCACAAGCGCATCACTTGCCGAGCAGGCAGTCTTTAGTGAGCCTTTCACTGCCGGTTCTTGGTTATTTTCAAGTATATACTCCGTGTCGTCCGTCACAAAATCCGTAACTGTTCCATCCTTGTATGCCGGAGAATCCTTAAGTGCGATCACGTCGCTGACAAGCTTATAGTTATCTTTAAGCCCTGCCACGGCAGAATCAAATCTCTCGTGGATCTGTGCCAGGCAGGCATTTTTGTACTCTTCGGTCATGTATGTAAACTGAGGAGTAAAGACCGGATCCATCGTATCGAAATCGACCTTGTACTCGATCCTTTTGTTTGCCGTAGGGAGAAGCCCCGCAACAAAATACTGTGCTGTAGCTATCGTTCTTTGTTTGGAATTTGCATATACTGCAACCTCCTCATCGCTCGGATGATAGTTCTTCGGGATCAGCCCCTCACTCTCCATCCATTGACGGAAATACTGTCCGTTCTCGGTTTCAAGTACTCCGCCTCTTAATGAAAGCTCACTTGGATCCGATGACCATGGAAACCACTGATACGGAGTTATTCCCGCAAGAGATGAGCCCAAGCTGCTAAGGGGCGATCTGATATTGTGCCTGCTGAGCACTATGACCTGTTTAAGTTTGTATCCATCATGACTTAGTGACCCGGGAATCTGCTCAGACTCACCTGTTGCTTCTTTGACTGCCACCTTGCACGCATAACTTTTACCGGCAAACTTAGCCTTTATCGTTGTCTTGCCGACCTTCTTCGCCGTAAGCTTTGCAGAGATATTTGACGAGGCGGCTTTTACGGCAACGATCCTCTTATCAGCCGAACTCCATATGATCCTCGACCTGTTTTTCTTTGCAACTCCCGAAAGCTTGAGCGTGTAAGTATCGCCCACCTTCAGTGTCAGCTTTGACTTGCCAAGCCGCACTGTTGCCATCTGTGCCGGCACAGTGGGGATCATCATACATACCGCCAAAAGCACTGCTAAAAATGCCGCTATGTGTCTTTTTGTGTTCATGTTTTATTCTCCTCGATTTCTATTCCAAAATGTTACCGCATAATACGATTTTTGTCAAGATTTTTTGAATTAGTTACTATTTACCGTGCCGGCACCACAAGCGCCGGTGTATCACAAGGCGCATCAAGGAAACCCTTCAGCTCATCATCAAGTTTCAGCAATGTAATCGAGAAGCCTGCCATATCCAGCGAGGTCATATAGTTGCCGACCATACTCTTGTAGATTTTGATTCCTTTATCTCCCAGAACCTTATTGATATGACGATTAGCAATAAAAAGTTCCATCAGCGGTGTTCCACCGAGTCCGTTTACGAGAACGACAACTTCATCCCCATTATTAAAAATGTTCTCATCCAGAATCTTCGCAAGTAATTTATCTGCGGTAGCGTCTGCAGGCTCGATCTTCTCACGATTCACACCGGGCTCCCCATGGATACCGATTCCGATCTCAACCTCTTCCTCTTCAAGATCAAAACTCGGTTTTCCGGCGGCGGGAACAGTACAGGCATTCAACGCCATTCCCATCGTCCTCACATTCGCGATTACCTTCTCTGCAACGCGCTTTACCTCAGAAAGGTCGTTCCCTGCCTCTGCACAGGCGCCGGTGATCTTATGAACAAGTATCGTCCCTGCTACGCCACGTCTTCCGATAGTCCAGGTGCTGTTCTCCACGGCGACATCATCATCAACGACAACTTGCTCTACCTGAATTCCTTCATCCATGGCCATATCCGAAGCCATTTCAAAGTTCATGATATCACCTGAGTAATTCTTGACGATGAGCAGCACACCCTTTCCGCTGTCGGTCGCCTTGATTGCCTCGTAGACCTGGTCCGGTGTCGGCGAAGTAAATATCGCTCCGGCAACTGCACCGTCAAGCATTCCCTTTCCAACATATCCGCCGTGAGCCGGCTCATGACCGCTGCCACCGCCCGTGACCAGAGCAACCTTTTCGCCCGACTCATCTGCTCTCACGATAACATCCAAGCCCTCCAGCCGCCTGATATGTCCGGGGTAAGCACAAACCATGCCCTCAAGCATCTCATCTACGATATTGTCTACATCATTAATCAATTTTTTCATCATTTTCCTCCATTCAACTCAGTTTTTTCTCTGTCCGCGCCTGCTCGGCAGTACGGACAACATCATCTATACTGCCACCACACGTAACCTCAACGGCAGCTGCAATCGAGCCCTCCACAATTGGCGCATCCGCCAACCTGACATCGATGGCTTCACCCTCCAGAAACTCAAAGGCGGTCTCCGTACTCATAATACTGCTACCGATATCGGCGAGAACCACAACTCCGTCTCCGTTGTCAGCCTCACGTATCGCATCAGATATCCGCACGGCATCCGTACCGATCTCACCATCCGACATTCCGCCGGCGGCGATAATCTTAACGGACGACGTCGATACCTGTAACGCCAGATCCTTCACCCCCTCGGCAATCTTCGAACTATGTGAAACAATTACAATTCCTACCATTTTCCTATACCCCCCCGGATTGCTTCTGCCCAAAAGGCTATCTCAATCCCTTGTATCCACTCTACTCCTTGAGGAAGTCACGGATCGCTTCCAACGTCATCGTCGCCGATGTCGC
>JAFSTZ010000273.1 GCA_017445525.1 Eubacterium sp. | reverse complement strand
CCGCCCACGATCAGGAGACGGATATCCGTTCCGGAGAGGATATCGCAAAGATGCTGAGAGGTCTTAACGTGGCCATCAAGCTTATCTTCTTCCCATGCTCCAAAGCCATCAACAACAGCATCAAAACCTGCTAAGTCTTCTTTTGTCAGATCCAGAATATCCTTCTGAACATAATCGGAAGCAGCTGTCTTATTCTCTGCTCCGCGTCCAAATGCCTTAACCTCAATACCTCTGTCTAAGGCTTCTTTTACAACCTTCTGTGCTACACGACCATTTGCTGCTACAACTGCAATCTTCATAATGGAAACCTCCTTGGTAATCTTGTAATGTTTTGTGTTACAAGTGTATAATAGCACTTCATTTCAAACTTGTCAACTATTTTATTACATCTTTTTCGAAAAAATAACGGTCAGCAGAGAAATCAAATCCCCACTGACCGTCATTCTTAAACTCTCTTCACAAAATCCAGCGAGATCCATCCTATTCCGCTCTTTAGCCTTCCACATCCAGCCTTAGAGCCCTGACCGGCTTTCACTTCCATGATCGTGTATATACCAGGGGGACAGAACTGAACCCTTGCGAAATTCGTTCCTGCATCTTTTCCTTTCCAGGAGGGTCTCACCCTCCCAATTCACTTTTCTAATCTCCTTTTCCAAATATGACCACTTTTTTAGGTCAGGTACGACCACTTTATGGCCGGGCGGAGCGCTCAAACATCGAAAAATAGGCATAGAAAAAAGCTGCTGACGGGAATTGAACCCGTGACCTCTTCCTTACCAAGGAAACGCTCTACCGACTGAGCTACAGCAGCAACTGACTAACAGACCATATCTTATCAAATCAAAAGTCTTTTGTCAATAGTTTTTTAAAACACTGACATATATTGATTCATTCCGACTCAATTATCTTATACTGTTCCAATACAAAAACCCCGGGAGTCTCTTCATATACACAGTAGTGTTCTATCTCAACATCCCCATTATCAGCGACTGAAAGAACCGCAAATGTCTTCTCTCTGTCACGCTGTCTGGGTCTGCTGATACTGCCGGGATTGCAGATGATCATACCTTTTCTTGATGCTGTGTCCACCTTCATATACACCGGTCTGTGTATATGACCGAAGAGGACGACATCTGCGTTATTCTCCTCTCCGAAGTACACCAGTGAATCTATGCCACCGTAATCCACATATCTGTGACCGTGCGTGGCAAGTATCCTCTTACCTGCAAAGTCGATGGCAACCTGCTCCGGCAGATCATAGTCATAATCAGTATTTCCACGAACGATATATGTAAGACAGTTTCTGTTGTTAGATATCAAAAGCTTCGCATTTCCTATGTCTCCCATATGAAAAATAGCGTCAATATCCGAAAAATGTTCCAATACCGCTATCATCTCTTCATTCTGTCCGTGGGAGTCACTCAGTAAAAGTGCTCGTTTCATCTTGTTCCTCTTTTCATACTCTGCCACTCTTTTACATCGTCATCGCCTGTTGCACTTAGATATGACCACACACCTCTCATGCACATGGCCCATGTCATACTCAGATAAACTGTAGTCATCCGTTCTCACGAGGTCTTTTCGGTGGCTTCTGTCCCATATACTGATATAGATAAGTCTTCATCATTCCGTTGTATATTTTTCTGTTTTTTGTCGCTTTCTTATGTATTTTATCCTCAACTTCATCATATCCGCTGAGGATAAACCACGACCAGGTATCATCCAATCTGATCCTGTCGCCTATGGTCTCGTACAACTCCGACATCTCATCTTTCTCTGAAAGGCGCTCTCCATAAGGCGGATTGGTGATGACAAAACCGTACTTCTTCGGACTTGAGAAATCCGCAACATCTCTTCGCTGAAAATGGATATCCTCCTCAACTCCGGCAAGCTTTGCATTTGCTCTGGCCATATGGAGCACTTCATCATCTATGTCGTAACCGGCGATAGAAAGATCCATCGGTTCACGGATCACTGCCTGTTCAGCCGTCTGTCTTGTTCTTACAAAACTATCCTTATCTGCCATGGCGATAGTTCCAATCATAGATAAGAGATCCTTTTCTCCTCTTTCTGTTGCTCTTTCCATAGGATCAGACCATTTTTCTGATAAAAATGATCGATTCATCCCAGGTGCTATATGTCTGGCAATCATAGCAGCCTCGATCGCTATGGTCCCGCTACCGCAGAACGGATCCACCAACACACGATCAGCCTTCCACGGTGACAGAAGAACAATCGCAGCTGCCAGAGTTTCAGTCAACGGTGCAGGCGGAGTAAGCTTCCGATATCCTCTTTTATGCAGAGACTCTCCTGTAGTATCAAGTCCGATCGTCACTTCATCCTTCAGGATACTGATACGAAGAGGATAGTCAGCTCCCGTCTCTGGAAATGTATCAGCTCCGGGATAGTTTTGTTTAAGACTTTCCACCATGGCTTTTTTCACGATGCGCTGAATATCTCTGGGGCTGAAAAGCTTTGAGTTCACGGAGTTTGCCTTTGCCACCCAGAACCTACCGTCAAACGGAATATAGCTTGACCACGGGATGGCTTTTACCGCCTCAAAAAGCTCATCAAAAGTCTCCGCATGGAACCTCGCGATCTTCCACAAGATACGCTCCGTCGTGCGGAGATTTATATTGGCACGGGCGATGGCATCTCTGTCACCTATAAATGTGACCTTGCCGTTGTCCACCTCGCTGATCTCATATCCGAGATCGGATATCTCCCGCTTCAACACCGCCTCCATGCCGAAATGGCAGGGCGCGATCAGTTCTATGTTATCCATGGGTACCTCGCTGTCCGTTCTCCAACTTCGCGCGAGGCCTAACGGCTGGCTCGGATGCAAAGCATCCTCGCTGTCCGGTAGACTCACACTTTCCCAACTTCGCGCGAGGCCTAACGGCAGGCTCGGATGCAAAGCATCCTCGCTGTCCGTTAGACTCACATAAACTAAAATTTGACCAGCTACGTGCAAGCACGCACTGGTCAAATCTCTAGTTTATCCTCGCGCTTTATCGCTCACGCTTTGCCATCCGAGCCAAAGAGCTTGATCTTCTCTCTTACGGTCTCCTTGATAGCCTCTGCTCCCGGAGCGAGAAGCTTTCTCGGATCAAAGCCCTTGCCCTCGAGATCCTTACCTGCCATGATGTACTCACGTGTTGCCTTCTGGAATGCCCACTGGCACTCAGTGTTTACATTTATCTTTGATACGCCGAGGCTGATAGCCTTCTTGATCATATCATCCGGGATACCTGTACCACCGTGAAGTACGAGCGGCATATCACCGGTCTTCTGCTGGATAGCATCAAGAGTCTCAAAGCTAAGACCTGCCCAGTTGTCAGGATAAGCACCGTGGATGTTACCGATACCTGCTGCAAGCATGGTCACACCGAGGTTAGCAACTCTCTCGCACTCATCCGGATCAGCACACTCACCTGCTCCGATAACACCGTCTTCCTCGCCACCGATGGAACCAACCTCTGCCTCAAGTGAAAGTCCCTTCTCCTTGCAGATAGCAACCAATTCTTTGGTCTTCTCTACGTTCTCCTCGATAGGAAGTGAAGAACCATCAAACATGATTGATGAGAAACCTGCCTCGATACAAGCCTTTGAACCTTCGTATGTTCCATGATCCAAGTGAAGTGCAACCGGAACGGTGATCCCGAGTGACTCAACCATAGCTGAAACCATAGCTGCTACAGTCTTGAATCCACACATG
>JAFSTZ010000272.1 GCA_017445525.1 Eubacterium sp. | reverse complement strand
TCTTCCGATGTTGTTTCCCCTCATAAAACCCTCCATAATCCTCTCATACTCCGTATACTGTTTTCATGTCTGTTTGACGGCCGGTATGCTCAGAACTTTCTAAACACTCTCAGCTTGGCGCTCCTGGCTCTCGGATTCTCCGCAAGCTCGTCATCTCCGGCCACAAGAGGCTTGTGCGGATCAGCCTTCCCTACAGGCTTTCTTCCGCATGTACACACAGGAAAATCTGGCGGACATATGCACGGATTCTCCGCTTTGACATAAGCCTTTTTGACTATCCTGTCCTCCAGTGAATGAAAGGTGATCACACACAGTCTGCCATCACTTGCAAGTACATCCATAGCGTCGCCAAGCACCTGCTCCAGCACATCCAGCTCGTGATTACACTCAATCCTCAACGCTTGAAACGTCTTTCTGGCCGGATGACCTCTTTTGTTCTTCTCCCGCTCCGGCATCGAAGCTCTGATGATGTCCACAAGTTCCCCGGTAGTGCGTATCTCAGCTTTTTCTCTGGTTTTTACTATATTTTTTGCTATAGCAGGAGCAAATCTCTCCTCGCCGTAGTTAAAAATAATCTCTTTCAGTTTATCCTCAGGATAAGTATTTACTATATCCGCAGCAGTCATGCCGCCACTTCTATCCATCCTCATATCAAGTGGTGCGTCCTCGTGATATGAAAAGCCCCTCTCTCTGTCATCAAACTGATGCGATGAAACTCCGATATCCAACAGGATCCCGTCAACCTTGTCGATACCAAGCTCTCCGAGAACCTCCTTTATCCTGACAAAATTGCTCTTAACTATCGTAACTCTCTCATCTGATCCAATCTTTGCCGAAGCCGCCTCGATCGCATCCTCATCCTGATCGATCCCAATCAACCTTCCGTCCTTGCCAAGCCGTTTAAGGATCTCCGATGAGTGCCCGGCACCGCCGAGCGTCCCATCCACGTATATCCCGTCTTCCTTTATATCCAACCCCTCTATCGTTTGGCGAAGTAACACCGGCACATGTTGAAACTGCATGTATACTCCCCCTTTGCTGTATCCTTCCCCACATTCTTTGGCGGAGCATCCCCGGCACATGTTGAAACTGCATGTATACTCCCCCTTTGCTGTATCCTTCCCCACACTCTTTGGCGAAGTATCCCCGGCACATGTTGAAGTAGATGAATACTCCCCTTTGCTTCTATCCGAAGTCCTCGGATTCTTTTCTGTATCAGTGTTCCTTCAGGAGCGGCGCTCGGAAGTATTCTGAACAGACTTTATATGTCTGTGAAGAATACTTCTCGAGCATCAGCGCTCCGTGCAGTATCCCCCATCAGAAACTCAATCCAAACTCCGACATCTTATCAGCAATATCATCTATATCCGCAACATCTGTGCCGGCATCGTAGCGCTCCTTGGACCACAACTCCACCTTGCCGAGCACACCGATAAACACGATATCATCCGTGATGCCAACCCTCTCCCGTAACGGAGCCGGTATCAATGTGCGTCCCTGCTTATCACAATCACAGGTTGCTGCATTTGCCATAAATGTACGCTGCAATGCTCTGGCTTCCTTGGTCCCCGGAAGCTCCTTGAGTTTTGTAAGAAAGTTCTCCCACTCATCCATAGGATATGCATAAAGGCATCCGTCAAGACCTACGGTCACGACGAAGGAATCCCCGAGACCATCCCTGAGCTTTGCAGGGATGATAACGCGGCCCTTCGCGTCTATACCGTGCTCGTAGGTTCCCATGAACATAACAGATTTACCTCGCAAACTGTTTGAAATCCACCACTTTGTGTGATATTCACTCCACTTTCCACCACTTTGTCTATATTTTACACCACCTTATAAGAAAAATCAAGTGTTTTTTGTTAAAAACAACAAAAAAATGACGAAAAATCGATACTTTTTCGTCATTTTCCATATATTCTATTTATAAAACATCAACCCACTATATGTAGTGTAAAACGGTGGACTCTCTTATTTTTTTACGCAGGATCAATCAGCACATCCTTGATCTCATCATGATACATGCGATCGAAAACAACGTCCGATCATCACTCTTTAACCTTCATCTCGTGATCATCATTATAGTCAACCGAGACCTCTTCCTGTCCCGCCGTTGGCATACCCGCTTCCACAGTCTGTTCGCCCGGTTCAGCCGGCTGTTCTTCCTGAGTGACGTCACGATCAGCCTGCGTACTCATCGCTTCAGAAAGGTCATCCGTCACTCCGTCTACCTTCACGGCCATGGCAGCCGGAACAACGGGCGGCGTCGCTTTTCTGTACATTATGATCCACACCACTATACCGGCAACCACCAAAACTCCGGACAGCACCTGAGATATAGCTATGCCTGTAGAGCCAATCTGTAGCTGATCCGTACGAAGTCCCTCTATCCAGACACGTCCGAGACCATATCCGATCAGATACATCAGAAGTATCTGCCCGTGGAACTTCTTTCTCTTTGTGAAAAACAGCAACAAGAGCAGTACCATCAGGTTCCACAGCGATTCATATAAAAACGTCGGGTGAACCTGTATGAACGAATGTCCTCCGGACGTCACCATATGCTCGCTCATGGTAGATGTGATATATGACGGGTTTACGTTAGCCGTATCCAGCCTCATGGCAAGAAATGAATCAGTATATTCGCCAAAGGCCTCATGGTTCATGAAGTTGCCCCATCTTCCGATGACCTGTCCCAGTATCAAACCGCAGATCGCAGTATCGACAAAAAGGAAAAAGTCATATTTCTTTATCCTGCAATATACATATGACGACAGGATGGCACCGATAACACCACCGTATATAGCAAGCCCGCCGGCACGCAGGTTGAATATCTGCAGAAGATCATCCTTGTATCTGTCCCAGGCAAATGCCACATAATAAAGCCTCGCTCCTATAAGAGATATGATGATCCCCCATACAACGTAATCCAGATAGACTGAAGTCTTCTGTCCCGTAATCTTCGCCTGATGGCACGCCATCCACAGCCCCGCCAGCATACCAAACGCGATGATCACACCATAAAACGCGATCTTCACTCCAAACAACTCAAAGTTCTTCGGCAGATAATCTATATAAATCCCCAAGTGTGGGAACGCCACATCCGCTAGATTCATTATTATTCCAATTCCTTTCTAAACTTTCCGGAGTAAAAGGCAATGTCCAGCATCATTTTCAGCTTCCAACTCTTTCTCCATTTTTCAGAATGAAAGACGATGTCCGATGAGCATACAGAGCCTGCTCTCCACCCGAGCGTATCTTTGTCAAACATTGAATCTGAACAACACCACATCGCCATCTTTCATGACGTACTCCTTGCCCTCACTCCTCACCAGGCCCTTCTCCTTGGCGCCGTTCATACCACCGTTCTCGATCAGGTTGTCATAAGAAACGACCTCGGCTCTTATGAATCCCCTCTCAAAATCTGTATGTATCTTTCCTGCGGCCTGCGGAGCCTTAGTCCCTTCAGTGATGGTCCACGCTCTCGTCTCGTCAGGTCCTGTTGTCAGGAAACTGATAAGCCCCAATATACGATAACTTGCCTTGATAAGCTTCTCGAGACCCGACTCGGAAAGTCCCAGGTCCTCCAGAAACTCCTTGGTCTCCTCCTCATCAAGTTCGGCAATCTCCTGCTCTATCTGCGCACAGATGACAAACACCTCTGAGTTCTCTTCCTTTGCAAACTCACGCACCTTGTTTACCTGATCGTTGGATGCACCGTCATCCGCGAGATCATCCTCGGAAACATTTGCAGCATAGATAACAGGCTTGGCAGTGAGAAGGTTGTACTCCTTGAACCATGCTCTGTATTCATCATCATCTGCCACTTCAAAGTTCTTTGCAAGCTTGTTCTCCTCCAGAAACTCTTTGATGGCAGTGACAAACTCGAGTTCCTTTTTAAGCTTTTTATCATTGTTGGCAGCCTTTGCGATCTTTGATATCCTCCTCTCGAGGATCTCTATATCAGAAAAGATCAGCTCCAGGTTGATAGTCTCTATATCCCTCAGAGGATCAACACTTCCATCCACATGAACGATGTTATCATCCTCAAAACAACGGACAACATGAACTATGGCATCCACCTCGCGGATATTTGAGAGAAACTGATTACCGAGTCCCTCACCCTTTGACGCACCCTTCACAAGACCGGCTATATCGACAAACTCAATAACAGCCGGAACCTTCTTGGCCGAATCATGCATCTTTGCCAGAACATCCACTCTCTCATCCGGAACCGCAACCACACCGACATTCGGATCGATGGTACAGAAAGGATAGTTTGCAGACTCCGCCCCCGCCTTTGTCAGCGAATTAAAAAGGGTGCTCTTTCCGACGTTAGGCAACCCTACGATCCCAAGCTTCATAGTTCATTCCTCCTGAATCAGTTATTTATCACGCCTTTAACAGCGCACGAAAATCCTTTACATTTTTACTTATATCACCTGAGAACACCTGAGTCCCGGCCACAAATACATTGGCTCCGGCATCCTTTACCTCTGTGATGTTTTCGAGAGTTATCCCACCGTCGACCTGGATATCCACGTCCAGATCCTTCTCATCGATGACTCTGCGAAGCTTCTTTATCTTGCTGAACGTATTGGTTATGATCTTCTGCCCGCCGTACCCGGGATAAACAGTCATGACCAAAACCATGGACAGCTTGTCGAGCACCTCTACCACCGGATCTATAGCTGTATCCGGCCTGATGGCAACCGCTGGACTCACTCCGTTTCCGAGCATCTCGATGATGGTGTCGTACAACCTGTCACCGCATGCCTCGGCATGCACAGTGATACCATCGGCTCCGGCTTCGGCAAAATCCCTTATGTGGTCGATAGGATTGACGATCATCAGATGCACATCAAAAAACTTCTTCGAGCACTTCCTCAAACCCTTCACCACCGGCACACCAAAAGAGAGATTCGGGACGAACACCCCGTCCATCACATCGATATGTATACTGTCGGCGCCGGCCTCATCGACCTGTCTTATCTGGTCGCCGAGACACGCAACATCAGCTGCAAGTATCGATGGTGCAAGCTTATACTCCATATCTTTCCTCCATCACATTTATATAAATAAGACCACTATCTCTTGCTCCTTCCGGCCTTAACCGCAAGCCGGTTCAGCTCGTCAAACATCTGCGTGTACGACTCGTACCTGGACTCGCTTATGCTGATGCCTATCTGCTCCTTCACCGCACAGCCCGGTTCATGTGTATGCGTACACATCGGGAACCTGCAGCCGCCCACAAACTCATCAAACTCAGGTATATATGCCGCCAGCTCCTCCGGCAGCAGTTCCGGTATCCTCAGTGACGAGAAACCCGGAGTATCAAATATAAATGTTCCCTCGTCTATCCTGAAAAGTTCCGAATGCCTGGTAGTATGTGTCCCCCGTTCGGTCTTTTTGCTGATGCTGCCCACCTCGGGATCCACATCCGGACAGATATGCTTTACAAGTGAAGACTTGCCGACTCCCGAAGGACCGGCAAGAACCGTAGTCCTGCCCCGGAGTGCCGCACGCACATCTCTGATACCGCTTCCGTCAAGATTGTTCACAACCGAAACACTTTCCGTACAAGGCTCATATGTATCAACTATCCGTCTGATAAAATCAGGCGTCGCCAGATCAGACTTGGTAAGACACAGCCATACAGGGACGCCCTCTGTCTCCATCATCACCAAAAACCTGTCGAGAAGTCCCGTGTTCAGTCCCGGACTCTTCAGCGCAAACACCACCATAGCCATGTCGATATTGGCCACAGCCGGTCTGATAAGCTCATTTTTCCTGGGGAGGATCTCATCGATATTGCCGATATCCTTATCCTCGTCGATCACGGAGATAGCGACGTCATCACCGACCAAAGGAGTGATATCGTCCTTTCTGAATATCCCTTTTACCTTGCATTCATAGATCGTGGCATCGGGGGTCTCCACATAGTAGAAACCGCCGACGCCACGGATGATTTTTCCTATTATCCTGCACACTATTCCCGGGTCCTCTTGAACGAGATCGGATAAGAGGCAATCTCCACACCGTCTCTGTAAACCACTACAGTACCCTGATTTGCACTATGTCCCTTTATGTCTGACAGTATATACGGGAAATCCTGATAACCGAGATCCACTGTCTCGATAGGAGTATTGTTTCCGTCCTGCTTCAGCACAAACT
>JAFSTZ010000271.1 GCA_017445525.1 Eubacterium sp. | reverse complement strand
GTCAAATACGACGATGGTATCGTTGATAGAGTAACCGACGATCGTAAGCATGACCGCTATAAATGTTGAACCTACCTGGATAAACGGACTTGCAACAACATAGATCGTAAATACTACAAGCACGTCATGTACCAGAGCAAGTACCGCTGCCCCCGCCGTAGCGATATGGCGGAAACGGATCCAGATATAGAGCAGCATACATACAATGGCGATGATGGTCGCTATGATCGCATCCATCTTCATCTCACTTGATACCGAAGCGGATATGGTCTCTGACTCAACCTGATCCTCAGTAATATTGAATCTCTCAGCCAGCTTGCTGCGAACATCCGAAGCCTGCTGCTCATCAAGTGCGGTAGTACGGATAGTTATCTTCTTTACGCCCTGATCATCTGAGGATGAAACCTCTCCGTTCAGGCCTGTAACCTCTTTAACTGTATCTACAACCTCTTCCTTCAGCTCATCGGTGATCTCTGTGTTCTCATCAATAGAAACTGATGTAGATGTACCGCCGACGAAGTCAAGGCTGTAATTAAGGATCGAATCACGCTGTGTACCGTTGAAGATCAGTCCACCGATCAGAAGCACTACTATGGCACCGGTTATGATCATAAATACCTTGCCCTTGCCGAGGAAATCAATAGTCTTCGGCTTCTTCTGAACGCCATAGAGCTTGACGTTCTCAGCGCCGAATCCTGCAAACGCATACATCAGCCATCTGGTTACGAATATAGCCGTTACCATCGAAAGTAAAATACCGATGGCAAGCGTTGTAGCAAATCCCTTGACAGTACCTGAACCTCTCAAGTAAAGGACAAATGCTGCGATAAGGGTCGTGATGTTACCGTCTATGATAGCAGAGAGAGCATTTTTAAATCCGTTCTTTATAGCAGAGTTGATAGTCTGTCCCTTTGCAAGTTCCTCACGGATACGCGTAAATATGATACAGTTTGCGTCAACCGCCATACCTATACTCAGGATGATACCTGCGATACCCGGCAGTGTAAGTGTGACATTCAGTACGTTCAGAACGACCAGCATCATAAGTACGTAGAAGCAGAGCGCGATAACTGCTGCAAGTCCCGGCAGTCTGTACATGATGATCATGAAGAGTGCTACCAGGATAAATCCGATAAGACCTGCCCAGAGTGATGTATCAAGAGCAGTGCTTCCAAGTGTAGCTCCTACTACGTTGTCATGTATGTTCTCGAGCTCGAGAGGAAGTGCACCGATACGAAGAGTTGAAGCAAGATGCTCAGCCTCCTGGAAGTCCTCAAAACCACCGGAGATCACACACTCACCACCGGTGATAGGCTCTGTGATGTTCGGAGCAGATACGAGCTTGTCATCATAGATGATCGCAAGTCTCTCATTTACATGATCACTGGTGATGTCACCGAACTTCTTGGCACCCTTGCCCGTAAACTTGATCTCTACGACGTTCTCGGAACCGCCGGAGGACTTTGTTCTCGTAGTAGCGGTCGCTTCCTTTATGGTAGAACCGTCCATCTCGAGATTCTCCTTGTCAAAGGTAACCTCATCTCCCTCATCAGGTGATGTGGCAACAGCCGAGCCGGAAGCAGCATCAGCCTCGTCCACCTTTGTTTTTACATTATCATAAAGCACGAAGTAAAGAGCCCCTGCCTTACCGAGCTGCTCCAGGATCTCCTTGGAGTTGGATACACCCGGGATGTCGATGGTGATACGATTGTCACCCTCTTTGTATACAGATGCCTCTGTAGAGTAACTCTCCACACGCTTCTGCATCTTATAGATGGTGTCGTCCATCTCAGTCTCGCTGGGATCACTCTTAACCGTCTGATAAGTTACACTGACGCCGCCCTTTAAGTCAAGTCCAAGGCGGATGTTCTTTGCACTGCCCCTGTGTCCCTTACCCACGCCAACAAATGCCACGAAAGCAAACGCGCCGATCAGGATAAGCACCAAAAGTATCTGCAGTGCCCCTCTCAACTTACTGTTCATGATTCTCTCTCCTTTTTCTTCTTATGTAAATATGCCCGGGTACAAAACATACCCGAGCAAATAGTATAACATAGTCATTATAAGAAAACAAGCCCTTTTTTTTAAATTTTTTCTTACATTCCTTCCGTCGTCACGCTTCCACTCTCATCTATCCCCGCCGCCTTCAGCATCTCGTCCATAGTGTGCCAGCCGAGCACCGCACACTTCACGCGTGCAGGCATATGCGATATATCTTTCAGAGCCTGACTCTCCTCTAATTCATCAAGCTCCGACTCGTCCACCTCACCTCTGATCATACGCATAAAAATATCCCCGAGTCGCCTCGCCTCTTCCTCGGTCTTTCCGATGATGAGATCGAGCATCATATCAGCCGATGCCTGGGATATAGCACAGCCGTCTCCCGTAAAACCGCCGTCGACGATCACTCCGTCCTCTACCTTCAGGCTCAGTATGATATCGTCCCCGCAGGAAGGATTTATCCCCTCGAGCGTCACCGTCGCGCCTTCTATATCATGCTTGTTGGCAGGACGGAGATTGTGTTCCGTCAGTATCTCGTTATAAAAACTTCTGTTCTCCATGATGCTACTTCCTTTCTTTATCAATATATAACAGTCCAAAAGTCCCGGGACCGGAGTTGACCGCTATGGCCGGAGACGCTTTTTGAAAAATGATCCGGTCAAAATGTCTGACTGCTGAGATCTTCTCCCTGATCATCTCCAGCTCTCTGTAGGTAAGCCCCACATATGTTACAAACAACAGTCTTTCATCTGCATTTTTCATCTTTCTCAACACATCGGACATATATGAATCCCAAACAGCATCTCTTGTCCCCAGAAAATACTTGGAGGCGATCATCTTTCCGCGGCTCAGCTGTATCTGCGGGTGTACCATAAATGCTCCCGCAACCGAAGCAACCTTCTGATTTATCTGACCCGCCCGAGCGAGATAATTTATATCATCCACTATGAAGCTTGTATGGATACGATTTACCATACTTTTCAGCCTGTCGATGATCTCAGTCACTCCGTATCCCTGCTCGACCATCTGTGCTGCCTCTATGACCATCAGTCCCTGCCCGCTGGAAAGATGTCCCGAATCTATCACCGTGACATTCTCAAATGTGGCCGCTGCCTCCGTAGCCGGTATGCACCCGCTGTTCTCGACTCTTGATGATATGGAGATATGTATGATGTTATTGGTTTTTTGCAGCTTATCCGCAAAGAACGCCACATGCTCCTCAACCGACGGAGCAGCAGTCTTCGCATGGTTTTCCATGTTGCTTATATATGAAATGAGTCCTGCCGACTCTATCTCAACTCCATCCTCAAACACACCCTGATCAGTGATAACCATGTGAGGCAAAACACCTATATCATACTTTTTCACAAACTCTATGGGAAGATCAGCCACACTCTCGGTCGTGATCATGATAGGTTTTTTCTCAACACCGACATGCATCCATGCCATGCTCTCTTCAAGTATCTCATCGCTATTTGCACTGCGTACCACAAGCGCATCGGGTAGCTGCCTGTAGAGCTCTTTTTCGATCTCACGTCCCGTGATGGGCTTGATCAGGTATCCGTCAAAGCCCTCTCTTGCGTACAATTCCTGGCTCTCACTCTCTGCATTTGCCGTCAGGACAACTATCCTAGTATTCTTGCACAGTCCACCCTTCTGATCGCGGATCTCATGCATACACTCGATACCGTCCATCTCGGGCATCATATGGTCCATAAATATGACATCATACTTTCTTTCGAGTGTCATCGCAAGGGCATCCCTACCACTGTCTGCCGTATCAATGGTTACCTGAGTATCTCTGAGAAGCTTTGTGACCACCATCTGATTGGACACGTTATCGTCAACAACCAGTACTCTTGCATCAGGTGCGGTAAACGATACCACATACTCCTCTCTGTCCGTCTCACCGCTTTTTTCCCTGAGACTGTAATCACCTATCACACCCTCGTCTATGACAGTCTGCGGTATCTCTATGATAAATGTGGAACCCTTTGTATATACGCTGTTGACGGTTATCTTGCCTCCCATCAGATCCACAAGCTGCTTCACTATGGAGAGCCCCAGTCCCGTTCCCTCGATATACCTGTTTTTATCCTTGTCAACCCGCTTAAAAGCAGTAAACAGATAAGGTATGTTTTCTCTCTTTATCCCCATGCCGGTATCGGTGACGGAATATATGACATTCAGGATGTCGTTCTCCCTCTTGCCACACTGTATCGTCAGAGTGATGCTGCCTTTGGAGGTATACTTGATTGCGTTGTTCAGTACATTTATCAGTATCTGTTTTATACGCATCTCATCGCCCGAGAGCTCTCCGGGAAGCTCGGGAGAGATATTGACATGAAAATCAAGTCCCTTGTCCTTGGCGCGTCCCCACAGCATGCCGACTATCTCTGACAGCATATCTCCGGTGTTATACGCCGAAGTCGTCAGCTCCATCTTTCCGGACTCCAGCTTGGACATATCGAGGATATCATTTATCAGATGAAGAAGCATACGGCTTGCCACCTGTATACTCCTCGAATCCTCAACGACCTCATCCGACACATCCTCGCGGAGTATCATCTCGTTCAGGCCGATGATGGTGTTGATCGGCGTCCTGATCTCGTGACTCATACTTGAAAAGAAGTGAGACTGCGCCTTGCTCATCTCATCTATCTCGATCGCCTGCTTCTCCGCACGCACCTTCTCTGCGTTATAAATGCCCATGAGAAATCCGACTGTTATCACCAGCACCACGCCCACACCGATCAGTGAAGCTATCGAGTCCAGATAGGCGACCTTGGCATCATGCATATGCATGACCCCCGGCTTCAGATAAGCGACGATATAGCAGGTTATGGCCACTATCACCAGCATCACCAGATAGGCTATCTTACTCTTTCCCGGTTTGACCAGACTTATAAATAAAAATGCATAGGCAAACCATATGGGAGTACATCCGTATACGCCGCCTCCCGTAAAAAACTCTATGGGAAGCACAAAAAAGATCACACCGTAACACATGAATGTTGCAAACAGCGAAATCCTGCCTGTTTTAAATGCCAGAACCACGCACACAACGATTGCCACCAACGCAAATCCAAGTGCAAGCAGCTTTAAAAAGATCTCTCCTATAAATATATCCCATATAAATATCCCCGAAAGCACAAACACCGCTGCGAGTGATGTCATGGTAAAGACCCTGTTGTACATCGGCACGGAGGGACTGGAAATGTAACCTCTGATCCTTTTGATCATACCTCCTCACCTCCTTCCGGAGAAAACTCCAGGACATCCGGCTCATCATCTGTACTTCCGGCCGGATCATCACCGGAGATATCATCTGTGTTTCCGGACAACGGCTCAGACTCACCGCAGACTTTTTTTATGCCTGCGACCACCTCTATATACTGCGAGAACATATCATCATGGTGCTTTTTCACAAAATCCGTATCACCGGACTTTGCAGACACTTCGAGCTTTCTTGCCCTTTCCGATAATTCGGCGACACCTATCATCTTCGACGTACTTTTTATGGCATGGACATAGACCGCATATTTTTTCATATCATCTGCATCGTATGCCTCTCTCATCTTCTGACGTTTTTCACCGCTCTCCTTTGCAAACTGCCTCAAAAGACTTACATAAAAGGCCTTATCATCCTTACAGTATCCGAGTCCGGTAGAGATGTCTATACCGTATTCGGAGAGAGCCTCTATGTTAACCTCTGTCTCATCTCCGTCCCCGGACTCATCCTCGTCAGGTTCAAACTCCAGAACATCGTCCTCTGTACTGCCGGTTTCTGACTTTAGATATCTGCTCCTCGCTTCATCCTCGTATACAAATGCTCCCCTCGGCAGCACTCTCTTTAATACTCTCTCAAGCTCTGTTATCTCTACGGGCTTACTTACAAATCCGTCAAAGCCCTCTCTCATAAACATCTCTTTTGCCGAGCTGACAGCGTTTGCGGTGAGGGCGACTATAGGAAGCTCTATCCCCTGCTTGCCTGCGAGGATACGGAGTCTCTTCATCGCCTCCACTCCATCCATACCCGGCATCATGTGATCCATAAATACTATATCATATCGATTCTGCTCGCACATCCGGATCGATTCCTCACCGGATTCCGCAGTTTCCACTATCATTCCGTAGCCTCTGAAAAGCCCCATCGCCACGGTCAGATTCATCGGCTCATCATCAACCACGAGAGCCCTGATCCCCGGACAATACATCTTTCCGATCTCCGTATCACTCTTCTCCCAGTAAGCATTCAAAACAGTAGCGACAGGGAAACAGTAAAAAGGCTTTGGCATCACATGGATCCTCGACTTCCTCGGAAGTCTCACTCGCTCCGTTGCCACCACGTTCACAACAGTCTTTTTGGCGATCTCCTCTATCAGATCGGGATTCTCCATATATTCAACCTCGCCTACAAAAAGGTGAGTGATGTCCACCTGCTTTACAAGCTCTCTCAGTGACTCCCCGTTATCTACACGAAAAAGCTCCAACTTCAGACCGCTTACTATATTTCTCACAACTGAATTGTAGTACTCACGAACCTGTGGATGAGGGAATTTATCAAAGCGGAGATACCCGGCGATCTTAAGCTCCTTGGGATTTATCACGGACATACACTCTGATCCGTCCACCACCTCCTGGGGCAGACTCACATGTATCGTAGTCCCGACACCGCGCGCGCTGTCTACTGTCAAGAATCCTCCGAGCGCACTTACAAATCCCGATACGATCGACAACCCGAGACCAAGTCCCGATGATGACCTGCTCCGTCCGGAATCAGTCTGATAAAACCTGTCAAATACCCTCGACAG
This sequence comes from Eubacterium sp., assembly GCA_017445525.1. GTDB lineage: Bacteria > Bacillota > Clostridia > Lachnospirales > Lachnospiraceae > Eubacterium_F. The sequence continues at coordinate 12,640 of JAFSTZ010000271.1, read as the reverse complement.
ATTCTCACTGTCTATACCTACACCCGTATCCTCAACCTCTATAAAAAGGTTCACTCCGTAATCCTGCGGTTTTGTGCTTATACGTACATACACGCCACCCTGCTTGGTGTATTTCAGACCGTTCACGAGCAGATGCCATATGATCTTTTTCAGCTTGGAAACATCCGTCCTCATCATCGATGGGACCTCAGGGTCAACGTCTATCACAACCTCTACATCAGGCTTCATATATGGTCTCATCTCAGTGACCAGATCGTGGAGCACGGAGAGGATCATATAATCCTCTTTGTTGACCGCAAGCTGATGTCTGTCTATCTCAGAGTAATCCAGTATATCACTTATCTGAGTTGCAACCCTCTTTCCGGCATCTTTTATAGAGGACAGATCAAGTCGTATATCTGCATCATCCTCCCTGTCGATACAAACCCCACTCAGACCTATCACGGCATTTATGGGAGTACGTATCTCATGGGATACATTCGCCAGAAAATCGCCGGCGCTTTTATTTATCTTTTCAGACTCCTCTATCTTTTCCTCGAGTCTTTTCTTCTCTCTTTTTCTCTGAGCGATGGTTCTATCCGCCACAAGCTCAGCCAGAGCCACAAGCAAAAAAGCCCACACTGTCCTGACAACATCCGACACACCGAAACTGATACCCGTCTCCGTTGTATACATGAAAATGTGCATCAACATACCGATGCTTGCCACCAGATAACAAAGGAGAACAAGATATCTTTTCATCGTAAAGGTGAGGATCATGATCGTCACGACAACCATACCCACACCGTCAAAAACAGTATCTATATTTGTGATAAAGTAGAACATCTGGATAAATAAAACCGCTGCATATATGCCTGTTCTCAGCTCCGTATCCGGTTTATGCAGCATATGCATGACAAGACACGCAGGTGCAACCGCGATCATGATGGGTATGGGCCATTTCTCCCACCCAAGTAAGATATTAAAGATTATAAGTGCTATAGAAAAACCTATCGTTGCAACAACCATGAGAAGCTGTGCTGTTGCGCTTATCTCATAATCCCCGTTTGAATTCATGTGATATCCCCCGTATATAGTCAGTATAGCAGTTTCCGGATAGCCGGACATATATAAACCACTGTACTCATACCAGCATCAGGTTTCCCTCAATTTATACTCGGTATCCTCATCTATGATCTGCAGCATGATATCTGCAAATCTCGGATCAAACTGAGTCCCCTTGCCTCTCTCTATCTCATCTCTGACAGTTTCCTGCGGCAGCACATTTCTATAACTGCGCCGGCTGGTCATGGCGTCGTATGCATCGGCCACTGCTATGATACGCGCCTCCTCGGGTATATCCATACCGGAGAGTCCATCGGGATAACCGCCCCCTCCGTATCTTTCATGATGCCATCTCGCTCCGGTAGCGAGCTTCGGTCTCTCCTTGATACTTTTAAGTATCCTGCTTCCTATCACGGGATGCTGCTTGATAAGCTCAAACTCCTCATCCGTGAGCTTTCCCGGCTTATTTATAACTTCATCAGGGACACCTATCTTTCCTACATCGTGAAGAAGTCCCATCATATATATCTCTCTGCGCTCATCATCCGAATACCCGGCACGAGATGCGATCATCCTCGAGTACTCAGCCACCCTGGATGAGTGACCGTTTGTATATGTATCCTTTGCGTCGATCGCTTCTGCAAGAGCTTTCACGACATGGATGAACATCCTCTCATTCTCTTCGGTCTTTTTATAAACCTCATCCGAAAGATCCTGCTGGAGCCTGAAAAGATCGATGGTGTGCCTGACTCTGAGCGAGAGAACCTCCGGAACTATAGGCTTTTTGATGAAGTCCATGGCTCCCAGTGACAGTCCCCTCTTTTCACTCTCCTCGTCATCATCAGCAGTCAGAAAAATAACCGGGATCCTTGCAGTCTCACCGCCTATATCCTTCAGCTTCTGCATGGTTTCAAATCCATCCATGCCCGGCATCATAATATCTAAAAGGATCAGATCTGGACTGTTCTCTTCGAGAAAGCGGATCAGTGCCTCACCTGATTTCAATGCCGAAACACGCATCCTGTCACCGCTGAGAGTATGCCCCACCAACTGAAGATTGGTCATATCATCGTCTACTACCGCAACCCAGTCATTTGCTTTTTTCTTTTCTTCTTCCATTATCTTGGTCCCCTTTCCCTCTGTCAAACAGGTACTTGCTCCGGCAGCCTGCTGCATTCTGTATGCTTTAAGAAACGAAGAACCAGTCAAGAAAGCAGCATATAACCCTATTGTTAAACAAATCCAAGCTGTCCCCTCATACCGGAAAGACATGTAACCAATCTGTCTATCTCGTCTTCCGTGTTATAAAACGCCAATGACGCCCTTGCCGTAGAAGGCGTACCGAGAAACTTCAGCAACGGCTGAGCACAGTGATGTCCCGCCCTGATGGCAACCTTTGCCTGTTCATCGAGGATATAAGCTATATCGTGAGGATGAACATCCTGCAGTGTAAATGTGAGAATACCATGATGCTCGGCAGGATCACTGCTTCCTATGATCTTTATTCCGTCTATGGACATAAGCTTTTCATAGGCGTACTCTGTGAGCTGTCGTTCACGTTCCTCTATGTTATCCATGCCTAACTTTTCAAAATACTCGATGGCAGCCTTAAGTCCTACCGCACCACCTGCATTTACCGTTCCGGCTTCAAACTTGTGAGGTATCTCCGCATACGTCACCCGATCGAGCGTCACCAACTCTATCATCTCGCCTCCGGTCAGAAACGGCGGTATCTTCTCAAGCCACTCATATTTCCCGTAAAGAACTCCGATCCCCATAGGTGCACACATCTTGTGTCCGGAAAAAACGAGAAAATCCACGTCAAGATCTGTTACATCCACCTTCATATGCGGCACTGACTGCGACCCATCAGCCACGATAACTATACCCTTCTCGTGACACATCCGTGCAAATGTCTTTATGTCATTCTCTCTGCCAAATACATTTGACACCTGAGTGACCGCTACTATCCTGGTCTTCTCTGTCAGTACCTGCTCAAACCTTTCCTCCGTGATAAGCCCGTCCTGATCCGGCTCCAGATATCTCACCGTGGCTCCGTGACGCTTTGCAGCAGCGCGCCATGGAAGCATGTTTGAGTGATGTTCCATGATGCCTACTACTATCTCATCACCCGGCTTCAGCACTTCCTCACATAGACTGAACGCAACCAGATTCAGGGATTCCGTAGCATTTTTAGTAAAAATGATCTCCTCAGCCCTGCCTGCTCCGATGAATCCGGCAACCTTCTGTCTCGCCTGCTCATACTGCTCAGTGGCGGCAAGGCTTATCTGATACAGGCCTCTGAGCGGGTTGGAGTTTACGGTGCGGTAAAAATCCTCTACAGCCTGCAAAACTACGTCAGGGCGCTGCGCAGTGGCGGCGTTGTCAAGGTACGCGACATCCGGGTTATTCCGAAAAAACTCAAAATCATTACGAATGGTATTAGATAGCATTATATACTCTTTCCGGGGCGGATGTGGGTTTGGTGTACGGAGCGCTGATGTTCGACAGTATCTTCCGGAACACACGTATGAAGTGTGTCCGGAAGATACTCCGAACGCCGCTCCTAAACCATAAACTCTTGTCCGCCCCTGCTTATACTACAGTTTCATTATTTTTACTTCAAGGACTCTTCGTTGATTATTCGTTCAACAATATGTGACGCTTCTTCCGGCGCCAGACGAAGCGCTGCGCTAATGTAAGCAGTCTTCATCATCTCACGGATGGATGCCTCATCCATGCCGCGGGACATCATATAATACATGGATTCATCATTCAGCCGGCCGATGGTCGCACCGTGATTTCCCTCAACATCCTCCTCCTCGCAAAGGATGATGGGGATAGTCTTGTTCACCACATCCGGATCCATAAGGAGTACATTTTCAAGCTCGTTTCCGGTGGCTCCCTCAGCTCCGTGCCTAAAGTCGATAGTTCCTCTGAATCTCTTTTCAGAGTTCCCGGTCATAGCACCGTTTACCAAGATGTCAGACATACTAAGTGCGCCTGTATGCTTGGCATTATAGTTGATATCCAGTATATCATCAGCAGTTGTCAGATACCCGGTATCTATATGGAGCGCACTCTTTCTCGCCTTCAGATCAGTCTGGACATCTGTGTATATCTCATGTCCTCTGATAAACACCTGTATCAGTCTGAAATCAGCCTTCTCGTCCACATCGGCATCTATCCTTCCGGCAAACCTGAACTTTTCTCCCAGCCGGTGAACCTGAACCAGGGTCAGCCGTGACTTCTTTGCAAGCTTTATCTGAGTATCTACGGAAGCAAATCCACTTCCATCATTCTTAAAATCCATAACAGCGATATGATTTATATCAGCATCCACCGATATCTCTATCTTGCCACCGGTGTTTATTCCGTCCTCAAAAACAAACGGAAGATCACTCACCTGTCCTTCTTCAGTCGCTTGCACAACTATCGGATCGATGCTGCCGATCTCACCGGGTTCATCCAGTGAAACTTCATTCATCTTGAGCCAGTTCCATGTTTTAACCGGCATCTGATTTATAGTTTTCATCTATATGCATCCTCTCATATAACATGTATCGGCATGGTTTATCCGTCTTTCGGCCATATCGGCACGGTTCCGTCGATAACCAGCCATATCTCAATACTTCAGAACTTATCGTATGATCAACCGATACTACCTTTCATCTCGAGCCTGATAAGATTGTTCATCTCCAGCGCATACTCAAGAGGCAGTTCCTTGGATACGGTATCGGCAAAGCCGCTGACTATCATAGATCTCGCATCCTCTTCGTTGACACCCCTTGACATCAGATAAAAGATCGCATCATCGGAGATCTTTCCGATCCTAGCCTCATGGCCGACATCAGAGTCATCGTTTCGAACCTCGATAGCCGGCACCGTATCAGACCTGGAGATACGGTCAAGCATGAGCGAAGCGCAGGAAACCGTAGATTTTGCCTTGTTTGCATTTTTGCCTATAACAACCGCAGAACGGAAGGTGGATATTCCTCCGTCCTTTGATATGGATTTCGTGTTTACTGCTGAAGCGGTGCCTTTTCCCGTATGCACCACCTTCATACCCGTATCAAGGTTCTGTCCCTTGCCGGCGAAAGTGATACCGGTAAACTCCATGCGGGAATTGTCACCCTTTAATATCGTCATGGGATACAGATACGAAACATGCGAACCAAACGATCCGGAAACCCACTCCATCACACCGTCTTCCTCGACTGTAGCTCTCTTGGTGTTCAGATTGTACATGTTTTTGGACCAGTTCTCGATGGTTGAGTATCTGAGTTTTGCTTTCTTTCCCACATAAAGCTCCACACAACCCGCATGCAGGTTTGCGATATTGTACTTCGGTGCCGAACAGCCTTCGATAAAGTGCAGATCCGCCCCCTCATCCACTATGATCAGAGTATGCTCAAACTGACCGGCTCCCGGAGCGTTCAGTCTGAAGTACGACTGCAGGGGTATCTCCACACTGACCCCCGGCGGCACATATACATAAGACCCGCCTGACCATACAGCCCCGTGAAGCGCCGCAAACTTGTGATCGGTAGGCGGAACAAGCTTCATAAAGTGCGATCTTATCCTCTCTGCATGCTCCTTGGTATGCATGGCGCTCTCAAGATCGGTATATACCACGCCCAGGGCTGCCACCTCGTCCTTGACGTTGTGATACACCAACTCCGAATCATACTGAGCACCTACTCCGGCCAGGCTTTCTCTCTCAGCCTGTGGTATACCCAGACGCTCAAAGGTATCCTTTATCTCATCGGGCACCTCATCCCACTCAGCATGCATCTTGGTCTTTGGCTTTACATAGGTTGCGATGTTATCCATGTTCAGACCGTCGATAGGCGGTCCCCACTCCGGTACATCGATCTGATTGTAAATCTTGAGTGATTCCAGGCGAAACTCACGCATCCACTCGGGATCACCCTTTTCCTCGGATATCTTTTCGACTATCTCGGGGGTAAGTCCCTCATCAAATCTGACTGTGTTTTCATCAGATTCTTCATTTTTAAAATCATAAATACTACGATTTATGTCTTCTACGTATGTTTTCTGTTCCATCTTTACCTCATATATTTCTCAAATCCATTCTCATTTATCTCATCAACCAACGAAGCATCTCCCTGTGCGACGATCCTTCCGTCAACCAGGATATGTGTATGATCTACATGAAGTGACTCAAGTATCCTGGTAGAGTGAGTGATGATGAGCAGCGCACCGTCAAGTTCCTTCTGATAAGCCTCTACGCCCTTTGATACCGTCCTAACCGCATCCACATCAAGCCCCGAATCGGTCTCATCCAGTATGGCAAGCTTGGGTTTGAGCATCAACAGCTGAAGTATCTCCGACTTTTTCTTCTCCCCACCGGAGAATCCCACATTCAGATCCCTGTCAATATAGGACTCGTCCATGGAAAGAAGCGCCATCTTCTCCTTGAGTTCCTTACGAAAATCCCAAAGCTTTATGCGCTCATCAGTCCTCTGCTCCCTGGCGCTCCTGATAAAGTTCGACACCGTCACTCCCGGCACCTCAAGTGGGTTCTGGAAGGATAGAAACAGTCCCGCTCTCGCCCTCTCATGTACATTCATCTCGAGCAGATCCTGTCCCTCAAAGGTCACCTGACCGCCTGTGACTGTGTATTTTTCATTGCCCATAAGCGTGTATCCGAGAGTTGACTTTCCCGCTCCGTTCGGACCCATAAGTACATGAGTCTCCCCGGCTTTCATGGACAAAGATATGTCGTGCAGTATGGTCAACTCCTCATCTGCCGTTCCTCCGGCATTTATAGCCACTGATAAATCTTTAACCTCTAAAATATTCTCTGACATTTTTCCCGCCTTTCAAATTATTTTTTGTCAACCTTTATTTTATATATAGTCAACCCTTTAGCTTTTTATAAGTATCGTTTGAGATCAGTTTGCTCTCCTGAAGCTCAGACCCTTTATATACATCCAGGTACATCTCATATTCAACCCCGGACTTTATGGTCTTTGATCTCGGCTTATAAGTAAGTCCCTTGGTGGCTTTGCTATACGAATATATCCACACTCCGAGCTTATCACCCTTTACCTTGGCTCGTATCATGAGGGGATATTCAAGCGTGTTTTTTACCACCAGATCCTTGGTGCCCACGGCCAGGGCAGCATCAAACCCTCCGGGAGCATAGCTCACCTTGCACATATGCGGATATCTCTCAACAGGGATGATACCCGCCTTGAGAAACGCATCATAAGCTGTCGTGGAAACCTGACATATTCCTCCACCCTCCACCTGAACTACTCTGTTATTCAGAAATCCTCCGGCTTTTCCGTAGGACTTACCGTCTGAATCATCATACAGAGCTTCAAGAAATGACATCTGTTCATCGGGCTTCAGCACCTTACCGTCAATACGTGATGCGGCAAGTGCAATATTCTTACCTCTTATGCTGGTAGGTATCAGGCTCGTGACATATCTGCTCACAGGCGTATCTATCAATTTCAGATAAGAAGCCTGTACAGCCGCTTCCACTTCTGTTGTATGATAACTTCCAAAAAAGTCTGTCTTCTCTAGAGAATCAAGATAGGAAGTCATATCCTTTATGATAGTACTTGTATCAAGTACTCTTCCGTTCTTTTCACGTGTGATGTGCATATCGGCATCTATCGTGGCATTTACGGGAGCTTTATCATACTTAGAAGACAGTTTTTTCGCAAGCTCAGTCAAAGTGTTTTGATCCGCCTCACACTTTATCCCGATAACCGCTTTCACGGTCTGGCGTTTCCCCAGAATTATATCATCCTGCTCCTCTATGGGAAGATCCTTGTCCAGTGACACTATATGCCTCGCAAGTGCCCCCTCTCTTCCCTTGGGATATGCGGTTTCCGTTGTCCCCTCAGTACAGATAAAGTATATGTTTTCACCGAGCTTTTCCATCGTATACGTGCTTTTTGACTTATTTATATGGACATTGCAGATCCTGTCCTCATAAGTCTTGCGGATACTCAACAGAGCCGACTCGATGTAGTTAGCATCCCTGTCGGTGAGTTCCTCGTCCAAAAGCCATTTATTTGAAAAAGCCGTGTTGCGATGTGCATCAACTCTCTCCTCTGTTGCCTCGCGCTCAGCCTCAGCTTCCTGTTCATGTCTGGTAGACACCACCAAAAAGAGCGCAACAATAACAACCATAACGGTTATAAGGATAAGAACCAATGCCGCCGATCTGTTTGTTTTTTCCTTTTCCATAATACTTTACTATACACTAGTTTGAGGAAAAAAGCAAGAGTTAGTTGCTATTAACGGACACACCTGCGATTGAATGAAAGCATTCATCACAGGTATGCACGTTTATCCGGCATGAATAGTAACTTTTTGGGGAATTATTAGCACTCTATCTTGACGAGTGCTAATTTTTGTGTTATGATATAAACGCACACAAAGAAAGGAGGGATTCGCCATGAATGTATCAAAGTTTACCCAAAAGAGCATCGAGATCATAAACGGCATCGAAAAGATCGCCTATGACTTCGGCAATCAGGAGCTGGTAGAGGAGCATCTTCTGTACAGCATGCTCACCACCGATGACAGCCTGATATCACGGCTTATCGAGAAGATGGAGATCGATCCAAAAGTATTTACCGCACAGGTAGAGGGTCTGATCGAAAAAAGGCCGAAGGTCGAAGGCGGACAGATCTATATGAGCGACGCCCTGAATAAAGTGCTGATATACGCAGAGGATGAGGCAAGATCCATGGGAGATGAATACGTCTCCGCGGAGCATTTATTTCTATGCATGATCAAGCGACCGACCAAAGAGATAAAGCAGCTTTTTGCCGACTTCAGGATAGACAGGGAGAGATTTTTAGCCGCCCTTGCAGAGGTCAGAGGCAATCAGAAGATAACCAGCGACACTCCGGAGGCGGTCTACGACAGTCTGGAAAAATACGGTTACGATCTGGTGGAACGCGCCGGGCAACAAAAGCTCGACCCCGTGATCGGCAGAGACTCCGAGATCAGAAACATGATACAGATCCTCTCCCGCAAGACTAAAAATAATCCCGTCCTCATCGGTGAACCCGGTGTCGGAAAAACAGCCGTTGTCGAGGGGCTGGCTCAGAGAATCGTCCGGGGCGATGTTCCGCAGACTCTGAAAGACAAAAAAGTATTCGCACTCGATATGGGAGCACTCATAGCCGGTGCCAAGTACAGAGGCGAGTTCGAGGAAAGACTGAAAGCTGTACTGAATGAAGTTCGTGAGAGCGACGGACAGATCATCCTGTTCATCGACGAGCTCCACACCATAGTCGGCGCAGGAAAAACCGACGGAGCCATGGATGCCGGAAACCTGTTAAAACCCATGCTTGCCAGAGGCGAACTTCACTGTATAGGCGCCACAACTCTCGATGAATACAGAGAGTATATAGAAAAAGACGCAGCCCTGGAAAGACGTTTCCAGCCCGTCCGCGTAGACGAGCCGGATGTTGAGGATACCATATCCATCCTGAGAGGTTTGAAGGATCGATATGAAGTATTCCACGGAGTAAGGATCACAGATGGTGCGCTGGTTTCCGCTGCCGTGCTGTCAGACAGATATATCTCGGACAGATTCCTGCCGGACAAGGCTATCGACCTGGTAGATGAAGCCTGCGCGATGATAAAGACCGAGCTTGACTCCATGCCCATGGAGCTCGATGAACTGCGTCGTCACATCATGCAGCTCGAGATAGAGGAAGCAGCCCTGAAGAAAGAAACGGACTCCCTCAGCCGGGAAAGGCTCGAGGAACTCCAGAAAGAGCTGGCCGAGGACAGGGATTCTTTCAATATACAGATGGCTCGCTGGGAGAAAGAAAAGTCCGGTCTCGATCACATACAGGAGATAAAAGCTCAGATCGAGGACGTCAATTCCCGTATAGAGGTCGCCAGAAGTCACTACGACCTTGAGGAAGCTGCTAAACTCCAGTACGGTATGCTGCCGGCTCTGACCGATCAGTTGAAAGACGCCGAAAACAGCGTAAATCAGAGCGAAGACGCCATGGTATCCGAGGCGGTGACCGATGATGAGATAGCTGAGGTCATCTCACGTTGGACGGGCATCCCCGTAGCCAAACTCACCGAAGGAGAGAGAAACAAGATCCTGCATCTTGATGATGAGCTGCACAAACGTGTCATCGGTCAGGACGAGGGCGTGACCAAGGTTACCGAAGCCATCATAAGATCCAGAGCAGGCATCAAGGATCCTCAAAAACCGATCGGATCATTTCTCTTCTTAGGACCCACAGGCGTCGGCAAAACCGAGCTTGCAAAAAGCCTCGCCGCAAGTCTTTTTGACGATGAGGGAGCTATGGTGCGTATCGATATGAGCGAATATATGTCGGAGTTTTCGGTATCAAGACTTATCGGAGCTCCTCCGGGATATGTCGGCTACGAGGAAGGCGGTCAGCTAACTGAGGCAGTTCGCAGAAAACCATACTCCGTAGTTCTTTTTGATGAGATAGAGAAGGCACATCCGGACGTATTCAACGTATTTCTGCAGATACTTGACGATGGCAGGATCACCGACTCACACGGACGTACAGTCGACTTCAAAAACACCATACTCATCATGACATCAAACATCGGCGCGGACTATCTGCTCGACGGCATCCTGCCGGACGGTTCGATATCACCTCAGGCCGTAGATGCAGTGGAGGGACTTTTGCGACAGCACTTCCGTCCGGAGTTTCTCAACAGACTGGATGAGACAGTGATGTTTAAACCACTTACAAAAGACGATATCAGACATATCATAGACCTGCAGACAGAGGATATAAATAAGCGCATAGAGGATAAAGAGCTCACTCTGGAGCTGACACCGTCCGCCAAGGATCTGATCGCGGAAGAAGCCTACGATCCCGGCTTCGGTGCAAGACCGCTGAAGAGATATCTCCAGAAGCACGTAGAGACCCTCCTCGCCAAGAAGATCCTTTCGGGCGACTTACACGAGGGTGACACCGTTATTTTGGAGGATCTAAACGGAGAACTGGTAATAAAATAAAAAAAAATGATTCGATCAGCATTTAATCAAATAGAGCAGGCTTCTGCTATACCCGGAGGACCTGTCGGCGTACGCCGGCACTTAGCGAGGTATTTTCGAGCTTAGTGCCGCTGCGTACCCGAATGGCGCGAGCGGAGTCCGTAGGGTATACAGAAGCTGCTCTATTATTATAAAAACTAATCTTTACAGTCAATCTTCTCCGTAAAACGTAACCATATTACCTTCAACCTGTTTACTGTCGTAGAGCCTCAGGTCAGCCCTTTTATACAACTCATCGAAGTCGATCGACTTACCTTCACGCCAGAAGGCCGCTCCGAGACTCACACATATCTTTCTGTCTCCGAGTGAAGGTATGTCTATGGCATCTATCGAGCCGAAGAAGCGCCTCACAACGCGGGTTGCGGCATCCTTATCAAGTATACCCGGAGCATACACGGCAAACTCGTCTCCGCCCAGTCGCATGACTATATCAACATCGCGAAAACTGTGAACCAATGCTTTTGCTATGGATATGATGACCTGATCCCCCACATCATGTCCGTAATCATCGTTGATGGACTTGAACTTATCCGCATCCAGCAGGAAGAAAACTCCCTCTGCCCCTACCTCCAGAGCAGACCTGATAGCCTTCTCTCCGCCGCCGCGGTTGTAGACTCCTGTCATCGCATCCGTCTGGGACATCTTCAGCAGATGGTGCTTTTCCTGCTTCTGAAGTCTCGATGAGTACCATAGAAATAAACTAAATGAGATCAGCATAACAACGATCAGTACAACTATCTGAAGCCGACCTCGTCTCAGCATGGAATCCCTGATTTCTCCGATGTTGCTGCTGATAGAACTCTCGCGTATAGTAACCGCAAACATCCAGTTGGTTCCGTCGACAGACGTATAATACGTATAGTTCGATGCATCGCCGATGTTATATGAGATAAAGCCGGTATTTCCGGTCCTGAAATCTATCTCAACCTCCTCGTATCTCCTGTCATCGGTAAACTCCGCATGCTTCAACATATCAAGTATATTATCCGGCTTTTCACCACCGGTAACGTCAGCTGTTGTCATCGTCTGACCATTTTTATAATATACATCACTGAAGGTTTCGTTTTCCTCAGTTTCGTCTGATATTTCACCCAGGATCTTGTCAAGGTCTATCTGGATAAATGTAAGCCGCACCGGCACAGTACTTATCTTTACCCCTTTCAGCGGAACGACAAGTATCAGCTGCTTTCTCGACCCATACAGATTGGCCATATAGATGGCAGGCTTTGTGATCTCCTCTGTCAAAAATGAATATCTGCTGACTCCCGAGATAGTAGAATGCTCGGTGTACATCAATTCATTCTCATCCACCACGGCAAGCTTGTCATAATCATATATATTCCTGATCGATCCGAGAAAACCTCTAAGGTCATCCTGGCTTACAAAATACTTTCTGCCGGAGTTTCCGAAGATACGGCCTATATCCTGCTCCGCCTCCTTCAGCCTGTTGCTTATGGTCAGCGATCTGCGTTCCCCCAACTCCTTCAGGTAGAACCTGCTTATGGAGTGTACCGCATCATCGGAGCTTTTCTCTGCAAG
>JAFSTZ010000270.1 GCA_017445525.1 Eubacterium sp. | reverse complement strand
GATCTGGTAACGGAGATGCTTGATGCGATGGAGGGGCGGGAACATAGATTGGGGTATCAGACAGCAGTTGCAGCCGGTGGAACTAAAGGAACTTCAGTTGTGTCAGATATATCAGATGGTATGACTCCTGTGCCGGACAAGGAAGGTCGCTACTGCTTCGTTCCTGTAACTCATCATGTCACTCTCGGCGAGATAGTGGAAGATCTGCAGCTGTTCAAATCTATGCCGCAGACACTTGTGATGCCGGCTATATCGGACGGAACATTTATCAAGAAACTATATAGCACATATCTGTCATATCTGCCCTCGTCGGCGATGACATACGATCTGAGATCAAATATCGATGAGAGAGGCAGCTTTACTGAGCTGCTCCGTACGAACTCGCACGGGCAGGTGTCGGTAAATATCACGAAACCCGGCGTGACCAAGGGTGAGCACTGGCACAACTCCAAGTGGGAGATTTTTGTTGTGGTTTCAGGACGAGGACTTATCAGGGAGCGAAGGATAGGTATAGATCCGACTACCGGGTGTGAGTATCCCGTGACTGAGTTTGAGGTGAGCGGTGATCATATACAGGCGGTGCAGATGCTACCCGGCTATACTCACAGCATAACAAATCTCTCAGATGACGAAGATCTCATCACAGTTATGTGGGCGAATGAGCATTTTGATGAGTCGCATCCCGACACTTTTCGTGAGCCCGTTTAAAAGGTATCACCCACAAAAAGGCTTTATTATATAGATTTTGATCTTATCCCGCAGGTTTTCCTGCGGGATTTTTTTTGCATATTTTTGGCTTTACAGCACATGCCTTTTATTGTATAATATACGGGTAGCTTATGGTTAGTGTCATCAGGAATCTGATATCAGATTCTGTTTTGTAGAGACATATTGATATGGAAAAACGCATCTGGAACAAGAAGCTCTATCAGGCTTCTCATCTGATCATTCTTATATGCCACACTATCTTCGCCATGTTTCTGACCGGCGATGCTTTTTTGATGCATTGGGAACTGTGGCCGATGGTGCTTGTAGGTGTCGGTGTTGTGACGTGTTGGCTGGTACATATACAAAGGCAGTTTGATGATGTCACGAGACTGTGGTACTACTGGATCGTGATCATGCTGACTTACTTTTATTATGGTATTCACCCCGCCTGTCTGTTCAATCTGGCTCCCATCATGATAGTTCTGTGTATCGTAGCTACGATGACGGGTATCAGGGGATTTATCTATGTAAGTCATTTCACATTTATAGGAACTATGGCATACTGTCTGGTTGAGTATTTCTCTGATGGCGGAGAACTTTCCACACACTTTATCGTAAGACTTTTACTCCATGTGGTTCTTGTATTGGTCACCGGTATTTTCAACGGTATAGTTATCAGCAGATGGTCTCTTATGATAGAAGAGACTCAGGAGGAACTCGACAGTATGAAACAGTCTGCCGAGCGACTTGACGACTTTTTGGCGAACGCTTCTCACGAGATACGAACTCCTATAAATGCTGTGATGGGACTTACCGGCGTCTGCCTGGAGAGACATATAGGTGATGAGGATGAGCGAGAGCTGATGGGCGTGATGCAGGCCGGACAGAGGATGTCCGATCAGGTGAGTGATATCCTGGATTACTCCGAGATCGACAGCGGCAAGGTGACTCTGGCCGAGGAGGATTATATGATATCCTCGCTGCTGAGCGACGTGGTCACTTCGTTGAAGCCGTATATGAAAAATGATGTGGAGCTGGTTCTCGACATAGATCCTTCTATCCCTTCTATCATGAAAGGGGATATCTATAAACTGAAACGTATCATGTGGCACCTGATCACAAACAGTCTCAAGTATACCAAGGACGGTGGTGTATATGTCCACATGACTGCCATGGAGATGGAGTACGGAGCCAATCTCTGTCTGGATGTGTATGACACCGGTATCGGCATGAAGCAGGAAGAGATCTCGAGGATGTTTGACAGGTTTTATCAGGCTGACTCGGGACGGAGCCGTACGGATGCGGGACTGGGACTCGGTCTGCCGGTGGTTCAGGGATTTGTCAGGCTGATGGGTGGATTTATCACGGTAGAAAGTGAATTGAATATCGGTACCAAGATACACGTTTGCATACCGCAGAGCGTTGTTGACGGCAACAGCTGCATGACTGTCAAGGATAGGGAACATGTAACGCTGGCGGCTTATTTTTCTTTTAATAAATATCCTATCCCGGATGTTAGACAGTACTACAACAGCATGATAACCAACATCGTAAAGGGCATGGGTGTCGGGCTTCACGGCGTGGACAACATGGAGAATCTGAAAAAGGTTATGGAGAGTTTCAGTATCTCGCATGTGTTTATAGGTATGAAGGAGTACGAGACGGATATTGCCTATATCGAGGAGATCGCGAAACGGGTTCCGGTATATCTGACGGCTGATCCCGACTACGAGCTGCCGGAAAACTCAAACGTTATATTTTTCGAGAAACCGCTTTACTGCTTCCCGATCATAAGAGCCTTGAACGAAGACAGTGCAGACAGGAGTGAAGAGAAGCCCGGCAAGATGCGTTGCATGGGTGTCAGGGTGCTGGTGGTTGATGATGAACCGATGAATCTGAAGGTTGCAGACAGGATACTGTCCGGTTACGGTATGGTGGTGGAAACTGCGGACTCCGGTATCGAAGCTGTGATGATGTGCAGGGAGAACACTTATGATGTGGTATTTATGGATCATATGATGCCGGGTATGGATGGAGTTGAGGCTGCCAAGAGGATCAGAGCCGAAGCGCAAACCAGAAAGAGCATGAGTATAGTTGCTTTCACTGCCAACTTGGTAAGTACTGCCAGAGAGATGTTTGTCAGGGAAGGCTTTGATGGCTTCGTAGGTAAGCCTATAGATCTGACCGAGCTGGAGCGCACTCTGAGAAAGGTGCTTCCCGCTTCGTATATCAGCTACAGTGATGCGCCGTTGAAGCCGGTCACGAGGAGATTTATCAGGCCGGAAAGGCCGGATGGCTCAAAGAAAGATGATATGCCGGTCACAAATGGAACTACAGCCACGAAATCTGTTACAGAGACTGTTGCTGAGAGCGCTGATGATCGACGCTCAGGTACAGATGCGACTACGGATAACAGGTTAAATCATCGTACTGTATCAGCCCCTGCAG
>JAFSTZ010000031.1 GCA_017445525.1 Eubacterium sp. | reverse complement strand
TGCTTTGTGAAAATTGCAGTACCCGAATAGCCTTTTTTCTCGGCATAGTTCCAGTACGAGTAGTAACCTTCGGGAGCAAAGTCTATCTGTCCCTCCTGAAGTTTTGTCTCCTGAAGACAAAAAACATCAGCATCCAAAGACTCAAACGCCTCCATAAAGTTCTTGCCTACACAGGCTCTGAGTCCGTTTACATTCCATGATATAAATCGCATTTTTCTTCCCCTGTATAATTGATCATGTTTTCTGCCGATCAGAAACAATTCTACTTATGCTTCATCTTCAGCTTGGGCAGTTTAGCGATCTTGTGCATCTTTTTCATCTTCGCCATCTTCCCCATCTTCTTCATCTTCGGAAGCTTGTCCATCTTTTTCATCTTGTTATGATTGACACTTCCGAACTTGAACTTCATACCCCACTTACCGGGTCTTTTGGATCTGATGATCAGACCTCGTTTCTTGTTCCCGGTATAAATCTTCCACTTGCCGCGCTTTTTTGAATTGATAAACTTAATCATACCTGCACCTCCAAAAAAGACCGATGACGCCGAAACTGGCTTCACCGGCCTAAAATATCAATATACTACTTATCCAGTCGAGCAGCCGCATCTTCTATGGAAACAGAGGATGCCTTCTGCACAAGCCCGTCAAGGTCCAACCCCGCAATTTCCTTTATCTCGTCATCGGAGTACGGAAGTTGCTTTACAAAATACTTTTCATATTTATCATATTCATCGGGTGAATCGATAAACAGATAAGGGTAGATAATCTCGGTAAGTCTACCCTCAAAGCCTTTATAATTGCCCTTGACGGCATTATAAACCATCATAAATGAAAACAAACAATCACAATAATGTCCACCTGACTCAGCAGTTATTGATCCATCCTTTAGTCTCGTCTTTAGATCCTCACAAAAATCAGTTGATACAACTTTGATATCATCAACCTTCCCCGCATTCTCTATGGCTGAAAGAGCACCCTTGAGAGGATCTCCTCCTCCGCCTGCAGGTATGATCGCATCGATATCAGCATTTTCTCTGATAAGCTTGTCGGCAGCCTTACTTCCACCTTCAATGGAAGTGCCTGCATACACAGGATATATAAGAGAAGCAAGGTCATCATGATGTATTGCATTCCACTCATCAACAGCCTTTGAGTAACCATGCCAGCGTCCAAGCCACGTGGCGTCACCTTGCTCCCAGCCGATAACTCCAATCCTTCGGCATCCCTTATCCAAAAGGATATTGCAAAGTTTCTGACCGTTTTCCAGCTCATCCTCATGAACTGCACCGATATAATACGATGACCGCATCGCCTGATCATAGATACTTCCGGAATCTTCCTTTGAGATGATCCTGAAAAACTGAGCCAAGTACACTTCACTGTCATCACAGGAGTTGATGGCCGACTGCATCTCCGAATCAGAAGAATTGCACAGTATGATACCTTCACATCCATCTGAAATAAGTGCCTCAACAGAAGCCTTTACTTCTTCTGAGATATGGCTTGTCTCTTCATACTCGATAACAACATCACCGAGCACTTCCTGAACTCTGTCAAGAACCCTCTTGCACTGAGCACCCAAGGAATCTGTCAGACTCCAGATAGAAACACCTATCTTAATCTTGCTGTCATCAACGTTCTTTTGAAACTCATCTTCTCCACATCCCGAGAGCAATCCGACCGAAAGAACAAGACACATAAATACAGATATAATACGTTTGATATTATTCATGAATTCTTTCCCATCAAAGTTAGATCCTCTTCAGGTACTCTCCTGTTCTGGTGTCAATCTGGATTCTGTCTCCCTGATTTACAAAAAGAGGAACTGCTACCTGAGCACCCGTCTCAACAGTTGCAGGTTTAGTAACATTAGTCGCCGTATCACCCTTTACGCCCGGTTCTGTCTCGGTTACCTCGAGCTCTGCAAACATAGGAGGCTCGATAGCAAAAATGTTTCCTTTGTAAGAAAGCATTTTAACATTGTCGTTTTCCTTAACAAACTTCATAGTGTCTCCAACCGCCTCTGCAGTCAGAGCGATCTGCTCATAAGACTCATTGTCCATGAAGTTGTACATCTCTCCGTCATTATAGAGATACTGCATCTCTTTTTTATCTATATGAGCCTGCGGGAACTTCTCAGTAGGTCTGAATGTCTTCTCAACCACACCGCCGTCTACTACATTACGAAGTTTGGTGCGGACAAATGCTGCACCCTTTCCGGGTTTAACATGCTGAAACTCAACTATCTGATAAACCACTCCTTCGATCTCTACAGTAAGTCCGTTTCTGAAATCACCTGCTGAAATCATCTTTACACTCCATTCCGCGCTCTGCGCATTTTATTCTACCGATATTCAGTAACAAAAGTATTCTACACTATATTTAGTAAAAAAGCAAGCTATTTTTCATACATTCCCTATCTCATCAGCTATAGCAACAATATGTCTGCCATCGGTTGATACAACGACATCGGCGGCACTCTCATATGCCGCTCTCCTTTTGTCCATCAGCTCTGCTATATACCCCACATTCATCTTACCCTGGAGCAGAGGTCTGGACTTATCCATATGAATCCTCTTGTATACTGTCTCAGGCTCCGCCGTCAACAGGACGATAGTACCGAAACTTTTAAGTTTTTTTACATTTATATCACGAAGCACGGTGCCGCCTCCGCAGGAAACTACCGATCTTTTCATCTTGCCCAGTTCATCCAGGATATCCGTTTCAACTCTTCTGAAGGTCTCCTCTCCATCCTCATCAAATATCTCTGAGATCTGCTTTCCAATCTTCTTTATGATCATGTGATCGGTATCCGTTTCAGGAATACCGTATTTATCCGAGAGGATCTTTGAGATGGTTGTTTTTCCTGTTCCCATAAAACCTATGAGGATTATATGTCCCGGCTTGTTTTCAAATATCTTTGATGCATTTATAACCTCTTCAACGCTTCTTTGTCCGGGTGCGGATGATTTTCCGGAACTTGCAAATGTAAGGCACGAACCGTATAAGCCTCCATACAATCGCGTGATATACCCGGCATCACCCATTGCCATAGTAGCGATAGGGTATTTCCCATGCTTTTTATGAAATCTCTCCGTGGCAAAAAGGAGTCTCTCCGAGTCGGCATAACACCGGGCCATACACGAAACCTTGCCCATGTCGCATCCTATATCACGGGCGTATGTCAGCTTATCGTATATAAAATCCTCATCCGGCATGGATTCAAAGTCGTGATACGAACCGATGATCTTTGTATCACTTGATCCGGACAGAGCTATTATACTTTTCAGGCTTTCCTCATCTCTGTCAAGTTCGATGTCAACATAATCAGCCATTCCCTGATCTATCACACTGCGGGCAACAGAAAAATAGTCAAATCTCGATCCGTTTTCCTCACCGCCTTCCTCGACGGTTCTCAACGTAACTATCAGTTTTTTTTCGTTCAATACGTCTTTTAATCTCATTATGATACCGGGGATCTCGTCCTGATTACCCGCAAAATAATCAACTCGCCATTCCACGGCATCTATCGGGAGTGATGAGAGTTCCTCTGCCTTGGCCAGGATGCTGAAGCTGACCTGGGCAACTATGGGTACACATATTTTTGTTTTCATATATAAGCCTTTCCGTATAATCAAAACATCAACAAGTTTTTGGTTGATGCTGCGAGGTTATCGATGCCGGTGTCAGTGATCACTACCAGATCCTCGATGCGGACGCCGCCAAGACCGGGGACATATATACCTGGTTCGACTGAGACTATCATCCCCGGTTTGATGACTGTTTTT
>JAFSTZ010000269.1 GCA_017445525.1 Eubacterium sp. | reverse complement strand
CTCGTTTATACTTCTCTCGTGCTTTCCTGTCACGAATCATATAATATTCACTATATTTCTCCGGAACTGCAACCGGCCCATTTGTCTTTTTTAAAAGAGAAAAAGCTCGTTTGCTCTTGATAAAAACCTGTAATCCGAGGTCACCGTTTCTCAATGCTGTATCAAATGTATCTCTGTAAATCGCCCCACTGACAAAATCTTCAGCATAAGTAAAATAACTATCATCTGCTCTATAGCCGATGATAATATCATATCTATCCGTGTCCAGCTTATACTTCATTATCACCTTATCAATGGTATCTGCCAGAGCTTCCCTCCCATCTGTATTTAACTCCCTGTGGGCGATCAGCTCAGCCAACCAGTGAAGAGAATCCATCTGAGTCAGATTCAAAATCTCCAATTCTCTGATATCTATCTCATATTCATACAAATATCCGATATCCCCCCGTGAATAAAGGGCATATGCCCATTCCTTTCCCAATTCCTCATCAGGTGTGGTATAGAAACCTTTTCCATAGTCATTTTTATCATTTTTAAACTCAAAACTTGGATTCAAATCAGCTTTTTTTGTACCATGATAAAGAGTCAGTTTCTCCTGTTTTATCAGTTGCTCAGCTGCATGTATCTCCTTTTGCTGTATGGTATTGGGAGCATCAAGCTTAAATATAATCTGATCTGTATTTTTATCCATAAAACCACCTTATCTACATAAATTTTATATTATCAAAGTCCATTATACAAAAATGCCCCTGCAAATGCAAGGGCGTTTTTGATCATATCACTATCCTGTATCCTACCTGCATCTGATTTACCATATCTCCGAGCTCATCTTTGAGCAACCCAAATGCCCGATCTTTTGTGCAGTGACCCGTACAGATATATTCGATGCCGGTAGCTCTGATCCTACCTGCAGCTTCTCTTATCTCTGATTCTGACTTGTTGAACAGATGAAATCCTCCGATCAAACCATATACTTTTTTATCCGGAAAAGTAGCCTTTACTTCCTCTATGATATTTGCCGTACCACCGTGCGAGCAGGAGTTCAGGATGACCAGTCCCTTATCCGTATCAAGCACCAGGCTCTGTTCATGTGAAAAATCATCCGGTATCCATCCTCCGGGTGTCTTTCTGTACATCAACTCTCTCAGGCCGATACTTTCCAATCCATCCGTCTTGTGCGGAATCAACCACACACCGTCCATGAGTTTATGATCTCCTGAGACCATCTTGATCCTGTCTGAATACCTTTTAAGCATCTTTTTCGGAATACCGATATATTTCCGGAAAAATGACTTCTTTGCATAGCAGTTCGCCGCTGTACGATCTCTTACATACAACTTCGCTGTTTTATTATTCTCAAAAAATGCCGGCATCCCGTTTGCATGATCATAGTGAGCATGACTTAAAACCGCATAGTCTATATCTGCAACATCAAAGCCAAGACTATTCAGGTTCTCTAGAAAAAGGTTCGATGCTCCGGCATCCAAAAGAATCCTTTTCCCTGCATACTGAACTAAAATGGATAGTCCCCATTCACCGGAAAGACTATCCATCGATTTATTATCAACTATAATTGTAATTATTGTTTCCATAAACTCCTCGTTACAAAAGCCCGGCATACGCGGATTCGCCGTAGGTGAAGCTGCCTTCTCACTTATTCAGTGAAACCTTCTGTCTGATCTTTCCAAAAAATCCCTTTTTCTCCGGCGGGGCCTCGAGAACACCACGGCCGATGACTCCCATGATATAGATACCGCTTATCTTTACCTTCAGATTCTTCTTGACCGGCAACTGCGGAAAGAGCTTGTCGTCGCACATAAGTGTCATGATCTTGGGTCCGATCTTTGCCTTTACAACCGGCACCTTTGACCTGCGGAGATACTTCGGCGTATTCTCAACAACTACTGCCGGAAGTCCCGCATCCTTCAGTCTCATCTTGGCCTTGTCGATAACCAGTATAGTCGCCACCTGTGACTGCGCCTCCATCTGCGCCTGCGACTCATCCTGCTTCTTCTGCAACTTCTTTCCGACGAAATACAGAACTATACATGCGATAACCAGAATAGCTATTATCACCAGCATAATTATCAAAAATACATTCATTTTTCTTCTCCTTTTTTTGTGACTTACTGTTTATCCCGTGCCTTTACCTTCACCTGTTTATCCCGTACCTGCTTATCGTACATCTCCTGGATAACACCCCTGGTATATGCACCTATGTGTTTCAGCTCATCCTTCTCAAGCTTATCAGGATATATCGGATCACCAAACTCCACCCTGATCTTCCCGCGATGCACCCACGGCAGATGCTTCTCCAGTATCTCCTCCGTACCGGTAAAGCAAACCGGAACTATCGGAACCTTCGCCTTGGTCGCTATCTTCATGCTGCCCTCGTGAAACTCCAGAAGCTCATCTGTAGCATTCCTCGTTCCCTCAGGACAGATATAAATCGAGTAACCGTTTTTTGCCAGATCGACAGACTTCAGGATAACATTCAGGTTTTGCTTGATATCTCCCCTGTCCATAAACTGGCAATTCAGAAAATACATCCACTGCGCTATACATACAAACTTCTTCAGCTCTATCTTTGCGATAAAAGCCGTCTGCGTCGGAACCACCGTGTACATAAGGATTATATCATAAAAACTCCTGTGGTTAGCCGCATACATAACAGCAGTGTCCGTAGGTATCTTTTCTCTCCCGACTATCTCTCTCTTGCAACCGGAAACAGCCATACAAAGCCTAAAAGCAAGCCATACGATCTTCTGTGAAAAAGCCGCTGCCGCACGCTGATTTATCAGCCTTACAAGAAGCAATACCAGATGAAACGGTATTGATAAAATACATACGATCAGGTAGATCAAGACAAGTATTATACTTCTCAAAGATCGTTCCTCCACTCCTTGTTTTCTTTATTCATACTTACGTTATACATCTCTTCAAGCGTAAGATGATTTTCATATAAATATTTTGCTTTACTTAATCCCACATATCTGAGATGCCAGGGCTCATATTTATATCCTGTTATCTTGGATTTTCCTTTGGGATAACGCACTACAAAACCATATTTATAACAGTTTTTTTCTACCCATCTGCCTGCCTTTGTATCACCGAATGACTCCTCTAAAACATTGCCTATCTCAGGCGTTGAGACATCCATTGCAAGTCCGGTCTGATGCTCACTGGAACCGGGAAGAGCACAATACTTATCTGCGTGCTCCTTTCCGTTTGCCTGAGCACTCTCATCAAAGACCGCCTTCTGTCTGGCATACGATCTGTAACCCGACACTCCCGTGATCTCTATCTTTTTCCTTCTTGCATCCCTGACGAGTTTCTCCAACTGGAGAGCAGCCTCGCCTCGAAGGTAGTATTTTTCTGACTCTACCGTAGTATCAAAGTCTATGTTCAGCTTCACCAGTCCGGCAGGGATATAGTCCTCCGGCAATAAAAATGCTCTGTTAACCAGCACTGTGATACTCTCCGGGGTTGTATCAAGAGGTACGTTTTTTGAAGGATCAAGGATGGTAGAGATATCTCCCGGAAGCAGTTCCTCTGCAGAAGCTCCTGTCGTGGCATCTCCGGCCTGCGCAGGCTTTCCGGCTGATCCCTCCTCCATACCTAGCGGAAGAGGTCTATTGCTGTCCTCAAACTGCTTTGGCTGAGACCAGTCAGTAACCCAAAAATACCCGATCACACCGAGTATCAACACGATTATGACGGTTAGTGTTATCCGATTCATCCCTTTTTGCCGTCCAGTCCTTCTCCCCTACATGATTAAACGATTTCTATTATTTCTTTACCACTTTATCTGTCTTGAACAACGCACCACGCAGCGGTATAAGAGCAAACAACAAAGCCAGCCCCAGCACTCCGCAGGCTATAACCTCGCCTGCACCTACGGTTACCATCATGTACGGAATACTGTCAGGCACATCATAGGCGAACCTGAGTACCCAGGGTACTATAACCATATTGGAGATGATCGGCGGAAGCGGAACCAGAAACTTGTACTGTCTGAGTGCATATGACCCCAGTGCTCCGATGAGAGTTGCAAGCGTACCAAAGATGATATCCGGCAGTGCACAGCCTGTTATCCAGTTTGACAAAAGGCATCCCACCGTAAGACCCGGGATCGCTGCAGGCGTGAAGTAGGGAAGTATACAAAGCGCCTCTGACAGACGCACCTGTATAACCCCGCTTGCCAGACCAAAGCTGTTTGATGCCAGAGTCAGTACCACATAAAGTGCGGCGACCATGGCTGCAAACGTGATGTCATAGATTTTTTTACTTTTCATCTCTTTCTCCTGATAATACTTATATTAAGGAAACATAGTGTGTCCTCGAAAACATGATCAATCTTCTCTCTTCTTACCCCAGAAAAACAGCGCAACCGTCCCCGGACCGGTATGACTTCCGATGGTCGCTCCTATTGGGAACAGGCGGATAGTACCTGATATCTTGGGGAACTTCTCTTCAACCATCTTTTTAACTTCAAGCGCATCCTCCTCACAGAGAGAATGGCTGATAAATACTTTTCCGTTGTAATCTCTGCCACCGTCGGCAAACTCTATCATCTTGTCAACGGTTCTTTTTATAACTCTTTTCTTTGTACGTACCTTTTCTCTCGGTATCAGATGCCCTTCAACATCTACATTTAAAAGAGGACAGATATTCAACATCGAGCCGATAGCTCCGGCAGTCTTTGAAACCCTGCCTCCTCTGATATAGTAAGTAAGATCCGTCGAAAAGAACCAGTGATGAAGCTCCAGCTTGTGTTCCTCTGCCCACTGGTAAACCTCCTCGATACCGATCCCCTCGTCTCTCATATCTGCAAGCTTATCTACCAAAAGACCAAATCCGCTTGATGCCCCGAGTGAATCCAGCACAAACAGTTTTCGTTCAGGATACTCCTCCTCTACGATCTCCTTGGCTATCATAGCAGAGTTATATGTTCCGGACAGTCCGCTCGAAAGAGTCACATGCAGCAGGTCGCTGCCCTCGGAAAGTATCGCACGAAAATAATCCGTGTATTCATTTATAGTTATCTGAGATGTCTTGGTCTTGGCTCCGTTATCCATACGACGGAACAACTCCTCCGGAGGAAGAGATTTACCGAGATCATCCAGATGATCAACTCCATCCATCTCAAAGTGAAAACTGAGATACATGATATCTCTTTCCTTGAAATACTCCTCCGACAGATCCGCTGCCGAACAGCAACTCAGCTGAAAATCACTCATATTATCATCCCTTTCGTTTTGAATGCGACAACAGTCTTTGCTGTCATGTCACGTTTTGCAGGATCAGATCACATCTTTCTGGTGACCTGATTCTTTCCTGTGGTCTTTGCAAGATACAAAAGATCATCCACCTGTCTCAGGGCGTATCTCGGTCTCATGCCGTTGCAGCGATCCACTCCGCCGCTTATCGTCACTCTGAACTCCGGATTCTCCATAAACCGGAGAGACTCGACCTTTTTACGAACAACTTCCGCGCGCCTATAGGATTCATCAAAATCCTCATCATGAAAGATCCCTACAAACTCCTCCCCACCATATCTGGCAGCCATCTCACCCTCTTCGACGGAACCCACCTCATCGCCGAGGCATCTGGCAACCTCCCGGAGAACCTTATCTCCGAAAACATGGCCGTATGTATCGTTTACACGCTTAAACTCGTCCACATCAAACATGAACATACAGTACAGATCATCTACGGCAGCTCTCATCACATCATCCTCGAGCATACGAAACAGCTCGCGACGATTGTACAGTCCCGTCAGTTCATCATGCACCGTCATGGATTCCAGCTTTTTGACCAGCATCTCGTTCTCTTTGTACTGCTCGTTATATGCATGCACAGTAAGACTCGAAACACAGTAGATACAAGCTGCATTCAATACAAATGATACTATCGTGTCTATATACCATGCCGTATCCGTCATAGGTGTAACCCAATCCGGAACGACGATATATGCCAATATAAATGTTGTCGAAAGCGCAACTCCCGCCAAAACATACATTATAAGCCTGACAGATTTCTTGGTGATAGTAGGAACGATGATATATAACCCTGTCATAAAGTACATCATCATCCCGCTTCGTATCCCGCCGCAGAAGAAAAATGCCACGGGCAAAAGCATAAAATCAAGCACAAAACAGAGCAATATATGACAGATCGCTTCCTTATCAAAAACAAATGCTATCACGCTGATAACTATAAGAGCCACAACACATGCCAGGGTTGATATGGAAGCTCCGGCACCCACACCCTCTATGATGGTGAATATAGCAGAAAAAAGGGCCGTGACCGATCCCACCGCAAGTACGATCATAAATACTCTCGAATCCAGCGGTTTAGCAGCCATATACTCCCTAAATTTGCTTATAGCATTCATCTGTCGCCCTTCTGTGTTCGCTTTCAAAGCTTTACTATTCACGGCTGTCACTGCACACAGCTCGAAAATCCCACACATAATACAACTTATGCGGGGCGTGTTTATAATACGATAACATCACCCCGCTGTACAGTTAAAAAGCATAATATGATGCCACAGCCAAACACTGTCATCCTTATGGCATCTTCATATATCAATCCGTATTAAGGATACACTGATCATATCAGCGTTTCCTTAATCAAAGCTGAGGACCTGCAGAAACCAGAGCCTTACCTGCATCATTGCCGGTATACTTAACAAAGTTCTTGATAAAGCGATCAGCCAGATCCTTTGCTTTAGTATCCCACTCAGAAGCATCTGCATAAGTATCTCTCGGATCGAGGATGCCCGAATCAACTCCCGGAAGAGCTGTCGGAACCTCAAAGTTGAAGATCGGAATAGTCTTTGTCTCTGCCTTCAATACATCTCCACTTAAGATGGCATCGATGATACCTCTGGTATCCTTGATGGAGATACGCTTGCCTGTTCCATTCCATCCTGTATTTACCAGATAAGCCTTTGCTCCGCTGGCTTTCATCCTCTTGACCAGCTCCTCTCCGTACTTGGTAGGATGAAGCTCCAAAAATGCCTGACCGAAGCAAGCTGAGAAAGTCGGGGTCGGCTCAGTGATACCGCGCTCTGTACCTGCAAGCTTTGCGGTAAATCCGCTCAGGAAGTAGTACTGTGTCTGCTCCGGTGTAAGGATAGATACCGGCGGCAGAACTCCGAACGCATCTGCTGAAAGGAAGATAACATTGTCAGCAGCAGGTCCTGCGGAAACAGGGTTTACGTTCAGTGCGATCTTCTCGATATGATCGATAGGATATGAAACACGTGTATTCTCGGTAACACTCTTGTCTGCAAAATCGATCTTTCCGTTTGCATCGACAGTGACGTTCTCAAGCAGCGCATTTCTCTTTATAGCGTTATAGATGTCGGGCTCTGAATCCTTATCAAGGTTGATAACCTTTGCATAGCATCCGCCCTCGAAATTGAACACTCCGTTGTCATCCCAGCCGTGCTCGTCATCTCCGATGAGAAGTCTCTTGGGATCGGTGGAAAGAGTGGTCTTACCTGTTCCGGAAAGTCCGAAGAAGATTGCTGTGTTCTTGCCTTCCATATCCGTGTTTGCAGAGCAGTGCATAGCTGCGATGCCCTTCAGCGGCAGATAGTAATTCATCATGGAGAAGATACCCTTCTTCATCTCACCGCCGTACCAGGTATTGATGATAACCTGCTCGCGTGAGGTGATGTTGAACACAACTGCTGTCTCTGAGTTCAGGCCAAGCTCTTTATAATTCTCAACCTTTGCCTTTGAAGCGTTGTATACAACGAAATCCGGCTCGTATGTAGCCAACTCCTCTTCAGTAGGCTGGATAAACATATTCTTGATAAAGTGTGCCTGCCAAGCAACCTCCACGATGAAACGAACTGCCATGCGAGTGTCTTTGTTAGCTCCGCAGAACGCGTCAACAACATAGAGTTTTTTGCCT
>JAFSTZ010000268.1 GCA_017445525.1 Eubacterium sp. | reverse complement strand
GAGATACATGATAAAGCACCAGGTACGCCCCGGCATCACCGGCTGGGCTCAGGTAAACGGCTACCGTGGCGACACTTCTATCAGAAAGAGGATCGACTATGACCTGTACTATGTCGAGAACTGGTCAGTCCGGCTGGATATCAAGATCCTGTTCCTGACGGTCTTTAAGGGCTTCGTTAACAAGAATGCCTACTGAGTGCCGTCTTTCCATGCTTTTTATTGGGCGACACGGAGCCTGTTGCTTCAATTATTCTTATATATCTGTAAACTAATACCGGAGCGGCGTTCTGAAACTTTTTGTCGACTCAGAGCCTTCATCTTCGATTATTGTTTTTCCTGTAAACTAATACCGGAGCGGCGTTCTGAATATATTTTGGCGACACTTCATACGTGTCGGCCAAAATATATTGCAGAACATCAGCGCTCCGGGTTTTAATTTAAGATTTATTTAATCAAAGCATGCAACTCCTGGAGACTGTGCAACTCACCGTTGCCGTGCTCCTTGATATAACGGATACCCTCGGCAGAGGCTCTGGCAGCAGCCATGGTAGTCAGATATGGTATCTTTGCCTTTACAGCAGCCTTTCTCAGATAACTGTCATCGTGTATGCTGTCCTTGCCGACAGGCGAGTTGATAACGAGATCCACCTCGCCGTTGGTGATCATATCACGGGTGTTAGGACGTCCCTCATACAGCTTCTTTACATGCTTTGCAGGGATGCCTGCCTCTGTTATCAGCTCATAAGTCTTTCCGGTGGCAACGATATCAAATCCGTCATCATGGAAAAGTTTTGCAACCTCTACAACCTCTTCCTTATCCTTGCGGTTTACGGAGATCATCACGGTACCACTGAGCGGAAGCTTGGAACCGACGCCCTCCTGTGCCTTGTAGTAAGCCTCACCATAGGACTTGGAAAGTCCGAGAACCTCACCGGTCGAGCGCATCTCAGGTCCGAGCAGAGGATCAACCTCCTGGAACATATTGAACGGGAATGCAGCCTCCTTCACACCGTAGTAAGGAATCTCCCTCTCCTTCAGGTCATGTATGGGCGAAGGCTTGCCCGTGAGATCTGCTGTTATGATCTCAGTTGCGAGCGGAACCATACGGATGTTGCACACCTTGGAAACAAGCGGCACTGTCCTGGACGCTCTCGGGTTAGCCTCAAGAACATAAACGACATCGTTCTCTATAGCATACTGCATATTCATAAGACCCTGAACATGCATCTCTTCTGCGATCTTTCTGGTGTATTCCTTTATGATCTCAACGTTCTTCTCGGATATATGTACGGACGGTAGTATACATGCCGAATCTCCCGAGTGAACTCCGGCAAGCTCAATATGCTCCATAACAGCCGGAACAAATGCATGACCGCCGTCTGCGATAGCATCAGCCTCGCACTCCATAGCGTGGTTCAGGAAACGATCAATGAGGATAGGTCTGTCGGGAGTTACACCGACTGCGGCATTCATATACTCAACCATCGCATCATCATCATAGACGATCTCCATACCTCTTCCTCCGAGAACGTATGAAGGACGAACCATAACCGGATATCCGATGCGGTTTGCAATCTCTTTTGCCTCGTCGGCGTCAACAGCCATGCCTGATTCCGGCATCGGTATACCGAGCTTGTCCATCATAGCTCTGAACTGATCTCTGTCCTCGGCAAGGTCGATAACCTCAGGAGAGGTTCCGAGGATCCTCACGCCGTTTTTCTTGAGCTCGGCAGCGATATTGAGAGGTGTCTGTCCTCCGAACTGTGCGATAACACCCACCGGCTGCTCCTTGTGGTAGATACTGAGAACATCCTCCAGAGTCAGCGGCTCAAAGTAGAGCTTGTCTGAGGTGTCATAGTCCGTAGAAACAGTCTCGGGGTTACAGTTTACTATGATGGTCTCAAATCCCATCTTCTTCAGCGCCATAGCGGCGTGTACACAGCAGTAATCAAACTCGATACCCTGACCGATACGGTTTGGTCCGCCGCCAAGGATCATGATCTTTTTCTTGTCAGTGTTTACAGGATTCTTGTCAGGTGCGTTATATGTTGAATAGTAGTAAGCAGAGTCCTCCGTACCGCTTACATGGACACCTTCCCACGCCTCACATACATCCAGTGAAAGACGCTTGTTCCTGATATCTTCCTCAGGCACCTGCAGGATCTCGCTTAAGTATCTGTCTGAGAATCCGTCCTTCTTTGCCTTGATCAGAGCGTCATCCGAAGGAAGGCTTCCCTTACCCCTGATCAGCTCCTCTTCCTCCTCAACAAGCTCCTTCATCTGCTCGATGAAGTACTTCTTGACGTGAGTGATCTCATGGATCTCATCCACTGTAGCTCCCTTTCTCAGAGCCTCATACATCACAAAGTGACGCTCTGATGACGGAGTGATAAGCTTTCTCAACAACTCATCCTTGTCAAGTGTATCGAAATCCTTTACGTGACCGAGTCCGTATCTGCCGGTCTCGAGAGATCTGATAGCCTTCTGGAAAGCCTCCTTGTAGGTCTTCCCGATACTCATAACCTCACCGACTGCACGCATCTGCGTACCCGGCTTGTCCTCGATACCCTTGAACTTCTCAAATGCCCAACGGGCAAACTTGATAACGACATAGTCACCGTCGGGATAATATTTATCCAGAGTCCCGTACTTGCCGCACGGGATATCCTTCAGCGTCAGCCCCGTAGCGAGCATAGCTGATACAAGCGCTATCGGGAATCCGGTAGCCTTTGATGCAAGTGCAGAGGATCTGGATGTACGCGGGTTTATCTCTATAACGATGATCCTGTCTGATACGGGATCATGAGCAAACTGTACGTTGGTTCCGCCGATGACCTTTACCGCATCAACGATCTTGTATGCCTGCTCCTGAAGCTTTTTCTGTGTCTCCTCTGAGATAGTGAGCATAGGCGCCGAACAGAAGGAATCTCCGGTATGCACACCCATCGGATCGATATTCTCGATAAAGCAAACAGTGATCTTGTTGCCGTCGGAGTCGCGAACGACCTCAAGCTCAAGCTCCTCCCAGCCGAGGATGGACTCCTCTACCAGAACCTGTCCCACCAAAGAAGCCTGAAGTCCTCTGGCGCAGACAGTCTGCAACTCCTCTTTGTTATAAACAAGTCCGCCTCCTGCTCCGCCCATGGTGTATGCCGGACGGAGAACCACCGGATAACCGAGCTTATCAGCGATGCCGAGGGCTTCATCAACACTGTAAGCCACCTCGGAGCGAGCCATCTCGATACCGAGCTCCGTCATCGTATTTTTAAACTCTATACGATCCTCGCCGCGCTCGATGGCATCAACCTGGACTCCGATAACCTGAACGTTATACTTATCCAGGATACCGTTTTTATTGAGCTCTGCGCAGAGGTTCAACCCGGACTGTCCGCCGAGGTTAGGCAGCAAAGCGTCAGGCTTCTCCTTCGCTATGATCTGCTCGAGTCTGTCCACATTCAGCGGCTCGATATATGTCACATCAGCGATCTCCGGATCCGTCATGATAGTTGCGGGATTCGAGTTGACCAGCACTATCTCGTATCCGAGCTTTCTGAGTGCCTTGCAGGCCTGCGTCCCCGAATAGTCAAACTCACATGCCTGACCGATGACGATAGGTCCCGATCCGATGATCAGCACCTTATGGATGTCTGTTCTTTTTGCCATTACTTTTTCCTCCTAATAATATTATTTAAACGGAAACTGACTTATGCAGCTGCCGAAAAAATCACATTTATCTGTTGTTACCGACGCGACGGCTCACCCCAAAATAATCCCTGCAGATCGTCAACTTGCCTTCGCCTGTATAAGCTCAAGAACCCCTGCAGACCGTCAGCTTGCCTTCGCCTGTATAAATGAAATGAACTCGTTCTTTGGCAGAGGCTTTGAAAAATAGTATCCCTGGATATAGTCGCATCTCAAGTCTTCGAAATGCTCAAGCTGAGTCCTGGTCTCAACACCCTCCACAACAATCTTCATACCGAGAGACTTCACCATCTTGACCGTGTTCTCAATAACAATCTGCATGGTTATGTTCTCGGAGTCATCAACCATGGATTTGTCCATCTTTATGATACTCAACGGCAACGATGCTATACGATGCATGTTGGAGTAACCGGTACCGAAGTCATC
This sequence comes from Eubacterium sp., assembly GCA_017445525.1. GTDB lineage: Bacteria > Bacillota > Clostridia > Lachnospirales > Lachnospiraceae > Eubacterium_F. The sequence continues at coordinate 1,011 of JAFSTZ010000268.1, read as the reverse complement.
GAGCGAGAAGCAGATGCCCTCGTTGAACAGCCTGTTTATATTGTCATCCATGATCTCTCTCTCATCACTTACGGCTGTCTCGGTGATCTCGAGATTGACCTCATTGGCGGCGATATGATACTTGTTAAACGTACCCAGTATCTGCTCGACCAGATCAGGCTCCATACACTGGATAACGGAAAGATTTACCTCTATATAATGAAGTCCCAGCTTTCTGTACTCCTCGCTTCCTATAAATGAGCAGACCTCATCAAGCACGATCCTGCCAATGTCAAGTATTGCACCGCTCCTCTCTGCCGCCGGGATAAAAAGATCCGGCAGGATAAACCCGTAAACCTCATCATAAAGCCTGACGAGTGCCTCGGCCGTCCGAAAACATCCCTCATTCACCGAGTAGATCGGCTGATAATATACTTCAAATTTTCTTTCCCGTATGGCATTATCAAGTATCGTATCTATATCCGAAAGAATATCATATCTGCTCTGATTATAAATATCCCTTGCATACAAAACTTTGTTCGGATAGTGTACCGTCTGAAAATCATCCATAAACCTCATCAGATCATCAGGATCATCTATATCCTTCATGAAATCCGTCACACAGACGGCGACGTTCATATTTATCTCGAAAGACCCTACTCTCATCGATCTCGAAAACATCTCATGGATCTGCTCCGCCATGATATCCCCGAGACTTTCATCAACATTCTCCTTCAACACGGCGACAAATCTGCCTCGTCTCAGATGATACAGATCCACACCTTCATCCATGCTTGAAGAGTAGTCAGAGAGCACATCTGCGATACTTTTTATGATCGAAGTCTCCCTCTCAAATCCGAGACTGGCGTGAAGTCTCGCGTAGTCCTTCAGGATGATAAATATAAGCCTTCTGCTCTTCCCGAGCATATGACTGTGATTCATCCTCGGCACAAATACAAACCAGGACAGAAGACCCGTATCCGCATCCACCATCTCCTCAGGTCGCTGAACCATCATACGCAAAAACAGAAG
>JAFSTZ010000267.1 GCA_017445525.1 Eubacterium sp. | reverse complement strand
ATTTGTCAAGGTGCAGCAGTTTTCATTTGCCAACATCGAGCATTACTCCACGGGATCACTTGTTACCAGATTGACGAACGATATAACCAATGTCCAGAACATGATCGCCATATCACTCAGGATGCTTCTGCGTGCGCCCGGTATGCTTATCGGTGGATTGATCATGGCATTTATCATGAACTACAGACTGGCTATCGTACTTCTCGTAGTCATGCCTTTGCTCATCATAGTTCTTGCCATAGTCATGAAGATAGCGTTTCCCAGGTTCAACATCATGCAGGAGAGTATCGATGGACTGAACTCCCGCATACAGGAGAACATCACCAACCAGAGAGTGGTCAAGTCGTTTGTCAGGGAGGACTATGAGAGAGAGACCTTTGACAGATCAAACGAGGAACTGAAGACAAAGTCGCTTCGGTCATTCAAGGTTGTTATAACGACGATCCCCATCATGACTCTGGCGATGAACATCACGACGCTCGGAGTTGTCTGGTTCGGCGGCAAACAGATAATCATCGGCGATATGATGATAGGAGATCTGACTGCGTTTACAACTTATGTTATCCAGATACTTCTGTCGCTGATGCTGCTTTCATTTGTGCTGATGATAGGGTCCAGAGCAGCTGCTTCATCAAAGAGAATACAGGAAGTTCTGAACACGACTGTCGATCTGAACGACGATAGCGCTTCCATGAAGGACAAAAAAGTTGAGTTTGGTGGCATAGAGTTCAGACATGTTGGTTTCAGGTATTATAAAAAGCACAAGGACAATGTGCTCGATGATATAAATATCTCCATAAATCCCGGAGAAACTGTCGGGATCATCGGCTCCACCGGATCCGGTAAGTCTTCACTTGTACAGCTTATCCCCAGACTTTATGATGTTGATGAGGGTGAGGTTCTGGTAGACGGAGTGGACGTCAGGGAGTATTCGTTGAAAAACCTCCGTGACGGTGTGGCCATGGTTTTACAGAAAAATACTCTCTTTTCCGGAACCATAGCTGACAATCTGAGATGGGGAGATGAAGATGCCACCGATGAGATGGTGAAAGAAGCGGCAGATGCTGCCCAGGCGGACATATTTATAAAAGACTTTACCGACGGATATGATATGGAACTCGGTCAGGGCGGAGTGAATGTCTCCGGCGGACAGAAGCAGAGACTGTGTATAGCGAGAGCTCTTTTGAAAAAACCGAAGATACTTATACTTGACGACAGTACATCTGCCGTTGATACGGCTACGGAGTTTCGGATCAGGGAGAGCTTCAAGAGCGGGCTTAAGGATACTACCAAGCTCATCATAGCACAGCGTATCTCATCCGTTGAGTATGCCGACAGGATTATCGTGATGGATGAGGGACGCATAGTCGGTATCGGAAAGCACGATGAGCTGATGAAGGATAACGAGACCTACCGTGAGATATACTTCTCTCAGAAGGACAAGGAGGAGGTGGCAGGCTGATGGCAGAACAGATGAAAAAGCCCGAAAGACCGCAGGGATCTCCGGGAAGAGCGGCGATGATGCGGGGCGGTAAGCCTAAAAATACGTCGGGAACACTTAAAAGACTGTTTACCTACATGAAGAAGGATAAGCTTCTGATCGTAGTTGCACTTATATGTGTTATCGTATCTGCAGGTACGGCTTTGCTGGGCTCGTATATGCTGAAGCCCATCATGGATCAGCTTGCCGAGAGTGCGACGACCATAGCAGGCGCCTCCGGTGATGTTACCGTGCTTATAGAGGAGGCAGTTGCGTCTCTGGTTCGTATGCTTATACTTATGGGAACGGTGTACGGTCTCGGAGTTATAGCAAACTACTTCCAGATGAGGATTATGATCGGTGTCTCCCAGCGGGCGCTGACCCGTATAAGGAAGGATCTTTTTGATCATCTCCAGGACATGCCTGTGAGATATTTTGACAGAAATACAACCGGAGATATCATGAGCAGATTCACCAATGATGTTGATACTCTCGGAGAGTTGATGGGTAACACACTCATACAACTTATATCCGGTCTTATCAATATCTTAGGTACACTGGGGATCATGCTTTTTGAGAATATCTGGCTTTCGCTGATCACTATATTTATGATCCCGGTGATGTTTGTGGCGGCCGGAACGATAGGCAAAAAGAGTGCTGCGTACTTCAGAAAGCAGCAGGAGGCACTGGGCGATCTGAACGGCTATATCGAGGAAACGGTAACCGGACAGAAGGTGGTGAAGGTATTTAATCACGAAGAGCGAGCCATAGAGGATTTTGATAAAAAGAATACCAACCTCAGAAACAATCAGGTCAAGGCGCAGTTTATCGGTGGGATCATGGGACCTGTTATGGGAAATATCGGTCAGATATGTTATGCGTTGACTGCCATGATAGGCGGTATCATGTGCGTTGCAGGATCGCTCACGGTCGGAGGCTTGACTATCTTTGTAAATTATTCAAGGCAGTTTTCGCGTCCGATAAATGAACTTTCGATGCAGATCACCACTATCTTTTCTGCTCTTGCGGGGGCGGAGAGAGTGTTTATGGTTATGGACAGTGATCCTGAGGAGGCGGATAGAGAGGATGCGATCTCTATGGAGGGTATCGCCGGAGAGGTTGAGTTAAAGCATGTCACCTTCGGTTATACCAAGGAAAAGGTTGTGCTCAAGGATATCAATCTCCATGTTGCTCCGGGTGAGAAGGTGGCGTTTGTCGGATCGACAGGAGCCGGAAAAACCACCATCACCAACCTGCTCAACAGGTTTTATGATATCGATCAGGGCGAGATAACCATAGACAAGAGAAATATCCGCGACTACAAACGCAGCAGCCTCAGGGAAAGTATAGCCATGGTGCTGCAGGACACTCATCTGTTCAGTGGGACGGTCAGAGAAAACATACGTTACGGAAGACCGGATGCTACCGATGAGGAGGTCGAGCAGGCAGCAAAGACAGCCAGTGCGCATTCATTTATCATGAGACTCGAGGATGGCTACGATACCATGCTTGAGGGCGACGGGATGAACCTCAGCCAGGGACAGAGGCAGCTGTTGAATATAGCAAGGGCAGCTATCTCCAAGGCTCCCATACTGGTTCTGGATGAGGCGACCAGCTCTGTCGATACCAGAACCGAGATGCATATCGATCATGGTATGGAGCGGCTGATGAAGGGCAGGACGACTTTTGTTATCGCACATCGCTTATCCACGGTAAGATCGTCATCGTGTATCATGGTGCTCGAGCATGGTGAGATAGTAGAGAGAGGCACACATGAAGAACTCCTGGCGATGAAAGGGCGGTATTATCAGCTTTATACAGGAGCTGTAGAGTTGGCATGACGCAAAATATTACAAAATTGTTAAAAAAATCAAATTTTTATACGATAGGTGTAGACAAAACGGAAATTATGTGTTAAAATCGGTTTATTCGCAGGCAGTATGATAAAAGTAACATTTGTACCCACATTTTTCGGTGGGATGGAAGAGCTTTGACAGCTTGGAAGTATGCATGTTTGAAAGGAGAAGAGGTTTATCATGAAGAGTAAAAAGGTATTATCTGCAGTTTTGGCTTTTGCACTGGCTTTTGGTATCTGTCCCGTGGCATCAGCAGAGACGAAGGTAGCGGTTGATGATCCCGTATTGACAGTTGCGGCAACAGGAAGCGGAGCAGATGTAGTGCCTGATGGTGCTGATTCGACAACTCCGGCAAGTGGTCAGGCTACAGATGTTGTAGCCGGAGCGTTGGATCACGGACATATAAATGCCATGGCAGGTAAAAGTGTAAAGCTTACTTATGGCGGCACGATCACAAAGCCGATCTTTAAGGCTGATGATGAATCTATAGTATCGGTTGAAAAGGTTGAGATCAGTGCAGATTATCAGTACGCAACTGCTACTCTCAAGCTACTTATGGAGGGTGAGACGATCATCAGAGTTTCTGATTCCGGGAACGAGTGTACCTGTGATGTCAGAGTGGTTCCGGCTATGAGCAAGGCTGATTTCGGCATGTATACTTCGGATAACTTCATAGACAGATGTACCAAGCATAAGTGGCAGTTCGGATGGAGCGGAGAGTGGAAGACATCTTCCAAGTACGGTTCAACATATCGCGGTATAAAGATCGGCAGATCTCTCGAGGATGTGGAGCGTGCCTATGGGACTTTGAATCTCAAAAAATGTGACAAGAAAAAGGATCCGTTCCTGTACGAGGTTAAGTTTAACAGTGGTAAGAAACTGGTTGTAAAGAATTATGCAGATCTGGTTTATGAGAAGTATCGCATCAGAGTATACTTTACTTCAAAGAAAACAGTATTTGGATTTATACTTGTAAAGAACATCGGAAAGATCAAGAAGAGCTGGCTGAAGACCAAAAACGGCGGAAGCTTAAAGATGGTATAAGAGATTTATAAGACAAAAATATCACGGTGCAGGGGATTCTTCCTCTGCACTGTTTTCGTCTTCGGGATTTTCGTTATCTTCCTCATCCTCTTTGTTTTCATCAACACCTTCGGGAGACTCTTTTTTGGAAGGTTTGGAGAGATGCACCAGGATGAGCATAAGAGCGCTCAGTACGAATGGAGCCCAGTAAACCACGAGCTTCACCTCTTCCGGTGCTGTGATGGGATAAGTATTGAACCAGACTATTACGGCGAAGTAGATGATAAATGTGATCGTACCCAAAAATGCACCCATCACCCTGGCGATGGATTTCTGGTCTCCGCCAAACTTTGCCTTAGCTACATAGTAGACAAGAAAAAAAGCAAGTCCCGAATCAATCAGGGCAAATAAGAGCATTCCGGCACTGATCCTCATCCTGCATCTCCTTATGATAAAAGGCACAACAACCGTTGTGCCTAGAATACTGCAGGAGATGGGACTTGAACCCACACGATGTTGCCACCACAGGCACCTGAAGCCTGCGCGTCTGCCAATTCCGCCACT
>JAFSTZ010000266.1 GCA_017445525.1 Eubacterium sp. | reverse complement strand
CTGGCAGTATATAAACAGGGAAAAGATAGATATAGTTCCGCTGTACTTCGCCAAGGAGCGTCCTGTCATCGAGCGTGACGGCAACATAATCATGGTAGATGATGACAGACTGAAGCTTCGCGAGGGAGAGCAGATAGTCAACAGGAAAGTAAGATTCAGGACTTTGGGCTGTTACCCGCTCACCGGCGGGGTGTACTCGGAGGCGGATACGCTCGATGCCATCATCGAGGAAACACTGCAGGCTGTTGAGTCCGAGAGGACGAGCCGTGTGATAGATCATGACGGTGGTGCGGCAAGTATGGAAAGAAGAAAAAAGGAGGGTTATTTTTAGGATGAAAGGATTACTTAAGTTCATTACATGCGGAAGTGTAGATGACGGAAAATCAACTCTCATAGGGCATATATTATATGATGCAAAGTTACTTTATGCCGATCAGGAAAAAGCGCTCGAGCTTGATTCAAAGGTAGGAAGCAGAGAGGGCGCTATAGATTATTCTCTCCTTCTTGACGGACTTATGGCGGAGAGAGAGCAGGGTATCACTATCGATGTGGCTTACCGGTACTTCACGACCGACAACAGAAGCTTTATAGTTGCGGACACACCGGGACACGAGGAATATACGAGAAATATGGCGGTGGGAGCATCGTTTGCAGAGCTTGCCATCATCCTTATCGATGCGACACAGGGTGTACTCATCCAGACGAGAAGACATGCGAGGATATGTTCTCTGATGGGTATCAGACACTATGTCTTTGCAGTAAATAAGATGGACCTGGCAAACTATGACACGGCCAGATTTGAGGAGATAGAGAAGGACATTGATGAGTTGTCCAAGGAGCTTTCACTGAATCATACGGTGGTGATCCCCGTTTCAGCTACTGAGGGAGACAATATCACCGTGAAAAGCGAGACGATGGACTGGTATGACGGGCCGGTTCTTCTGGATTATCTTGAAACCGTTGATGTCGATGAGAAGGACGAGGAGACCGGATTCTATATGCCGGTACAGCGTGTGTGCCGCCCCAATCATACATTCAGGGGATTTGAGGGACAGGTAGAGACCGGCAGTGTATCCGTAGGCGACACCGTCACAGCCCTTCCGTCAAACGAGCAGGCAAATGTCAAGGATATCCTGTTGGGAGATAAGCATCTCACACAGGCTATCAAGGGGCAGTCGATCACGATACAGCTTGACAGAGAGGTAGATGTATCAAGAGGCTGTGTGATCACGGATAAAGCAGATCTCAAGGTTGCAGCTTCATTTTCGGCTGATGTTCTGTGGATGGATGATGACACTCTCGAGGCAGGGAAGAATTACTTTGTCAAGATAGGCACCAGACTCATACCGGGTACCGTGACGGGCATCAATTATTCCGTTGATATAAATACCGGCGAGCACAAGAGCGCATCGAAGCTCAGCAAGAATGAGCTTGCCTCCTGCAACATAAGCCTTGCTGACGGCATAGTCATAGACGAGTTTGACAGGCACAGAACCGCAGGTGAGCTGATACTTATCGATCGTGTGACAAACATGACTTCGGCATGTGGTGTTGTATCAAAGGTTATCTCGGACAAGGCCGGCATCACCGGCAGGATAAGTCGTGATACGAGAGCTGCATTAAACGGTCAGAAGGCGGTTATATTTGAGTTTCCTGTTTCCGAGGGGATCAAGCAGGATACCGTGAGAAGCATCGAGAAGATACTTGCCATGGCAGGCAGACATACATATCTGTATCACCCGATCAAGGGAGATGCCGTGATAGAGGTTCTGAGACATCTGCATCACTCCGGGATAGTAGTTCTTTTTGTAAAGGATGAGAACATACCGGATATAAATATGGACGATCTTCTTCCCAGGAATACTTATCGCACAGACTGGTTAAAGGAAGCCGGAGAGGATGCGGAAGAGATAGCTGATTACATTTTTAAGGAAACAAGCTTTGCCGTGGAGAGCTCATACGGCGAATATATCTGACGGAGGATTATATACATGGGAAATACCGATTATGCTTCCCTCAAAAAGGGCGGCTTCATGAGACAGAAGCAGAAGAATCATTTTTCACTGAGACTCAGGGTGGTAGGGGGACAGGTTAGTGCCGGGCAGCTTGCCAAGATCACTGAGGTTGCGGAGAAATACGGGCACGGATATATCCACCTGACATCCAGACAGGGTATCGAGATACCATTTATAAAGCTTGAGCAGATCGAAGAAGTCAAGGCTGCTCTGGCTGAGGGCGATGTGTCACCGGGCGTCTGCGGACCGAGGGTGAGGACCATCACGGCGTGCCAGGGCTCGGAGATCTGTCCCAACGGGTGTATCGACTCGGAGAAGCTTGCAGTAGAGCTTGATGAGAGATACTTCGGCAGGGAGTTGCCTCACAAGTTTAAGTTCGGTATCACTGCCTGTCAGAACAACTGTCTCAAGGCAGAGGAGAACGATCTCGGGATTAAGGGCGGACTGTATGTGGAGTGGATCGAGGACAACTGTATCCACTGTGGTCTGTGCGCCAAGGTGTGCAGGAAGGATGCGATCAAGATCGTTGATGACAGGATAAAAGTTGATTATAAAAAATGCAACTACTGCGGAAGATGTGCGCTCAGTTGTCCTACTGAGGCATACGCTGCAAAAGAGGGATATATAGTTTCGTTCGGAGGTATATTCGGCAATCAGATAAATAAAGGCGAACCGATAATCCCATTTATCGACGATCACGACAAGCTGCTTGCGGTATGTGATGCGGCAATACAGTTCTTCGATGAGCATGCTGATCCGGGAGAGAGGTTTAAGTTTACCATCGACAGAGTCGGCAGGGACAAGCTGGAGTCGGTCGTTAAAAAAGCATATGAGGAGGCTTAGAACATGGCACAGATAGACGGTATAGAGATTACGGATACAGTGGATATAACAACTGTTGTATGTCCGGTAACATTTGTAAAAGCGAAGGTGGCACTTGAGGAGCTGGATGACGGAGATATCCTCGCTGTCCACATGAATGACGGTGAACCCGTACAAAATGTCCCTCGCAGTATCAAGGACGAGGGACATAAGATATTGAAGCTTGTTGATAATGAAGACGGTACTTACGACCTGATAGTACAGAAGGTCGGTGATTGATCTTTTCGTTTACTGTATGTAGACGATCGCAGTTCTCTTGAATGCACTGACGATCCTCATGGCACCTGAGTAGGCGATACTGAATGCATATCCGTAGACAAATATATCCGTCCTTCCGACTACAAATCCTATGATGATCAGGGCGATGACAAAAGCCATATTTGCGATGCCGTTGACAAACTTCAGTTTCCAGTCTGAGCCTGCGTTCTTGGCCTCGAGAGCTCTCAGTATATCAACCACTCCACTGAACGCATATATACCCAGCAAATACATAAGGATAACAAACCTGTTGTTCAAGGCGGAGATGGATGTTGTAAAAAGAGCGACATCCATGATGATGACAGCCTGGTACATGACCGCTTTTCCGCCTACCATATGTCTCGCTAGCCGGAGATAGTAGATTAGCAGGTATACGCCGTAAACTATCATGGATATACCGAGCAGGAACGGGATCAGAGCATATGATTCCTCAGGCAGCAGGACCAGTGTGACGGCAGCTATGATCAACACCATCCCGATGATGCTGTGCTGGACTCTCTGCAGTATAGTCATGACTTATCCTCCCGTATCAGTTTTTCAAAATCCTTCATACCACCGAAGCCCTTGTCGCTGTAGTCGACCGAGCGTCCCGCCAGCTTGTTACCGGACTTGTATATCTGAGCGGTCACCATGCTTTTCTGCGCCAGAGCCGCTATGATAAACTTTCCTATAAATGTGTCGTCCTTTTTATCTTCATCTGCCTCGACGTATTCGGAGAGGTATTCCTCTACGCCATAGGGCTTTATCTCGCACCCGGAAAGCTTTTCTCCGAGTTTTCTCCAATCTTCGCTCGCATCGGGCTGTACCTTTCTCAGGATGGTCTCTATCTCATCCTCTATATCTTTTATCGCATCAAAATCATATACACCCCGTGTGAAGCTATCCGAGTCTCCGTGCAGATACTTCAGAGCCGTGATCATCTGGCAGAAAGCGTGCTTATAGTCCGACGGGTTGTCCTTGAGTATCTCCATGTAGTCGCCCCATGCAGGCAGATACCGATATCGCAGAAAGCAGTAGTCCGGCAGATGCCCGGCACGTCCATGACCGAGACTCATGATGAAGTTTTCACTTATGCCACCCAGACTTCTGGTAAATATGAGATTGTCTATATCATCCGGAGCACTGGCAGAGTGGCGGAAGTTTGGCTTGATATCGCCCTCGTCAGTCACCAGATAGAGATAGCTGTCTTTGATATCATTTATAACAACCGACGGTGTCCCTGCAAAGTTCATATGTGCCCATGTGTCCGAAAGCACGTGCATGGCCAGGCCGATCGCCTGCAGGCTTTTGTCCTTTGCGAGATCAACGGTCAGCTCTACCAGCTCCGAGTCGGGACCGCATATCAGTCGGTATTTATTCAGATAGGCTTTTGAAAAATGGTGCTTCCTTGATCCGTGAGTCTCAGGCATGGCGTAGAGGTCTTTCGGGAGAAAGTGAAAGGATGACCAGATACGTGTTATATCGTGAATCCCCACGACATCTGTCCTCGCCGACATCATCTCCAGTGACATCTGAGTGGTAGCTGCTGCAGAGGGGGCATCTATACGCGTGAGCAGAGTGCGGGTGCATGAGTCGACAAAGTTGTCGCTGTAGGATATGCAGATGCTCTCCTCGTGCGAGAAGCCCGCGAGTATGGCAGCGCAGTATGTAGCATAGTAGTGAAAGTCAGCGTTCATTTCCTACCTCCGTGATCACCTCTGATGTGGCAGGAGTGATATTTTTTCTAAGCTTGCGAAGCAAGATGCCGTTGATCATCAGCTCAGCAAGACACACTATCGAAGTTATATCTATGATGATAGTTATGATATTGCTTATGATTCCATCAGTTGTAGCTCTCATGATAAGTGTGATCACCCCTGTCAGTGCAACGGCGATATACACAACGAGCGAGATTGCGGTGAAGACGAGATATACGATTCTCTTTTTCTTGCCCTTACTTTCGCTTCTTGCAGAGAGTCCTATATAGAAATCCAGAGAAAACAGTATAGCAGTCACTATGATGATGAAGATATATACAAATGTTTTCGCTTCTTCCGGGACATCCTGAAAAAAATTGTTTTCGGATACAAATATCGTCAGCGCTGACCGTAAGAATGACCATATCCCGACGACGATAACGCCGTTTCCCAGCGTCAGCAGTTCTATCTGAAGTTTCCTTATCCTGGCGTCCATGTTTTTACTCCTAATTTGTGATTTATAAAAAAGCTGTCAACCAAAAAATTATTATATCATTATCATTAAAAAAAAGTCAAGAAAAACTATGAGTATCTGACAGCTTTGTATCAGGCTCGATGGGGAGTGGTATGATTTTTAAAAAATATTTGCTTTTTTAGGGTTTTTATGCTATAGTTAAGAATATGCGTTCAGGGGAATATCCGTGGATGCGACAGTGGCCCATCGCCAAGCGGTAAGGCACAGGACTTTGACTCCTGCATGCGCCGGTTCAAATCCGGCTGGGCCAGTACTATTGGGAGGCGTTATTATTGATCAGAAAAATTTTCTTCGCTGACTGCAGGAATCTTTTCAAGAGTATTTTTGCGGTTATCATAGCTATAGGAGTCTGTGTTATCCCTGCATTATATGCATGGCTTAACATCTTTTCAAATCACGATCCGTATGCAAATACCGGCAAGATCAAGATGGCTGTTGTCTCGCTCGATGAAGGATATGAGCAGGACGGTGAGATGCAGAATGCAGGTGACGGCGTCATCGAGAAACTTCATGACAATGAGGCTCTTGACTGGCAGTTTATGGATTCTAAAGATGAGGCGGTATCGTCGGTCAAGTCAGGTGATATATATGCCGCGCTTATCATCCCACAAAACTTTACTGCATCCATGTACAATGTTTTTTCTGACAAACTCAAGAGACCTAAGCTGATTTTATACCAGAATCAGAAGAAAAATGCCGTTGCAAACAAGATCACGGACACTGTTACTTCCACGCTTCAGAGCAGTATAAATGAGACCTTCGTAAGTACCATGACGACAAAGATATTCAACGGCATGAGTAGCCTGAAGGACAAGCTGTCCGATGGGGCGACAGATGCTATCGTGGACAGACTGAAGAAGCTGAGAGAGGATATAGAGTCGTTCAGGAGTATACTGAAAAAACTACATGAGGGAAGTGGCACGCTGAAGGAAGCACTTGATGATGCATCGGGTGAGGTTTCCGATCTGGCTGATGCTTCGCGCCGGATGTCGGAGGATATCGGTTCTTCAAAAGAGGATCTTGATAAAGCGGATGAAGAGATCAAGTCATTCGGTTCACTGGCAAAGAAAACCATAACCGGTATACAGACAGCTCTTTCAAATCTCAAGCTGAGGCTTGAGACAGCAAAAGCGAGCAAGGATATTGAGGGGATTCTGCAGTCAACAGAGAATGCCTTAGAGGATATCATTTCTATAAAGAGAAGTAGTAATGCACTCAAGGATGCGATAAGACTTGATATCACCGGGGTCGACACATCGAAGATAACATCGGCCTGTGAGAAGTTTAGCATTACACTGAACACTATCGAGGGTACGCTCAGAGTATTTAAGAAGCTGGATGGAGTGGGGGATAAGGCCGAGAGTGTACGATCGGAGGTTGTCAAAAAACTTGAAACTGCCATTTCGGGCATAGACAAGCTTGAAACCATGGTCAATACCAGTATCGTTCCGGCTGTACAGTTGAGTGTTGACAGTATCAGATCCATACTTGATAATTCTGTTATATCTGCCGAGAATCTTGGCAATACACTGGATTCATCTATCACGATCTTTGATTCCCTTCAGCTTACTTTGAACCAGGCGGATTCAAGCTTTGACAGCACTGATGAACTGCTCACTCTTTTTGAGAACAGACTTGATGTGCTGTTAGAGAAGGTGGAGAATGCGTCTGAGAGCGAGGTAGAACAGATCATCATGGATACGCTTTCGGGAGACGTAGATAATTATGCGGAGTTTTTCTCGGAGCCTGTAAAGATAGATACCAACTCCATCTATCCGTCGAGTAACTACGGATCTAGCGTGGCTCCGTTCTATACCGTATTGGCACTTTGGGTCGGAGCGATCGTACTTGCTGCGATCGTCAAGGTGCATCCGCCGGCAAAGAAGTTCCCGGGGGCCGCAGATTATCAGTTGTTTTTCGGAAGACTGCTCACATATATAGTATTGGGACAGATACAGTCTCTGATCATAGTTTGGGGAGATCTGTATCTGTTAAAGATCGATTGCGCTGAGGTCGGTCTGTTTGTGTTCGGATCGGCATATACAAGTCTGGTTTTCTCTGTGTTAATTTTCTCACTGGTATATACGTTCGGAGACGTTGGAAAGGCGATAACCGTTGTCGCGGTGGTGGTTCAGATAGCCGGATCATCCGGTACTTATCCCATCGAGCTGTTGCCTGAGTTTTTCCAAAAGGTATATATATTCTTCCCGTTCCCTTATGCTATAAATGCATTGAGAGAGTGTGTGGGAGGAAGATACGGAAACGATTATTATATGTACCTGCTGAAGCTTTCCGCATTTATAGTGGTGGCGCTTGTTATAGGTTTGTTGATCAGAAAACCATTCAAGAATATCAATCATTACGTTGAAAAACGAATGGAAGATACGGAGATGATGTGATGGGTGAAGATTCAAGAGATTATAAAAAGCTTTTTGATCAGTACATCGAATACGAAAAGAAAATCCATGAGCGCAATCAGAAAAAGATCAAAATAGGTCTTAAGGTCAATCTGATACTGCCTCAGGTGTTTTTGCTGTTATGCTTTATAACCAAAAGCTCCAAGCCGTTGTTTCTGATCCTTTGGGTAGTGTCGTTGTTCGGGATAGCTTTTTATCTGATCTATGTGGAGTACAAGGATTATCAGATCCAGAGGATCCTTGCCGGTGATGATTCCGATATTGAGTTCAACCCTCTTATAGGTGCTCCCGCTGAGCGTGTGGAGACTGAAGTAAACCAAAAGCTTGATGAGATCAAGGAGAAGATAGATAATGCGTAATGTCATAAGTATTTTCTTGTCCGATATGAGGAGGATATCCTCCAACGTGGTGGCAGTGGTCATAGTGATCGGCTTGTCTGTCATCCCTTGTCTTTATGCGTGGTTTAATATATTTTCAAACTGGGATCCATATGGAGCGGAGTCTACTAAAAATATCACGGTTGCGGTTGCGAGTGAAGATGAGGGCGTCGACATCAGGGATGAGGAGGTCAACATAGGTGATATTGTTGTCTCAAAGCTTGAGGGAAATAAGTCGATAAATTGGGTTGTCCTTAAACACGGACATAAAGCGGTAGAGGGGGTTACTTCCGGAAAGTATTACGCTGCATTTGTGATTGGGAAGGATTTTTCCGCCAATCTGGTAAGTTTTATCGGCGGAGATGTCAAGCATCCTGAGATCCGATATTATGAGAATGACAAGAAAAATGCCATAGCCCCGAAGATAACAGGCAAGGTTAAAACTGCCATACAGGGAGAGATCAATCATGCCTTTGTCCAAGTGCTTGCAAAGAGTGCTTTGAGCGTTACTGCAGAGATTGGTTCCAATGAATATCTGAACGGAACCAAGGTAAAGAGTTCGGGGATATTTGACAGGACGAATGAGGATCTGGATGCCATGGTCAGCGTGATAGATTCTTACATCAATCTGTCTAAAACGGCATCAGGAGTGATCAAAGCCGCTAAATCCATATCCGGAGATGTAGATGAACTGAACAAGAGTATAGATAAGGTCAGGGTAAATGCTCAGGAGGCTGTGGATACAGCTTCAAGCAATATAAAGTCACTTGATGATCTGATAGACTTAAACTTCACGGCGCACAAGGCTGATCTGAGCGCCATAAAACAGAAGGCCGAAGTGTTTTATACAGCAGTGACGGCCGGATCCGTGAAATCCAACTCGGCGCTTGAGAAGATAAGAACTCTGTTTAACAAGGGTAAACAAGGCTTTGATACGATCAGAAGATTGATAAAAAAGCTCGGTGTTCCCACATCCGCCTCGGTTTCTGATGCCGCTGACAGGGTGGATTCGGATCTTACTTCTCTTGATCTTGATATAGCGGAGATAGAGACATTTAACACAGCCCTTCCGAAGGATGCCAAAGCGTTTTATGATGCATGCACGGAGGATATCGAGCGCTGTGAGGATGACCTGGAACAGCTAAAGGACGCTTATAAGAATAAGCTTTCGCCTGTAATAGAAACTGCTGTAAAGTCGGCAAAGGATACAGTCACCAAGGCTGTTAAGGCGCTTAACTTTGGTGATGCGGATGTCGGTAAGATCGTAGAAGTTCTGAACAGTTATCCTGACATGATATCCTCCGGCCCTGAAAAGCTCAAGGCTGCAAAGGATAATATACTTAAGATCAGGGAGAAGCTCAAAGAGGTTGAGGACAGACTTGAAGGATTTAAATCCGCCGAGCAGTATTCGATGCTTATGAAACTACTGAAGACAGATCCGGATGCGGTAGCTGAGTTTGTGACGAGTCCGGTTTTGGTCAAAACAAAAGAGCTTTTTCCGTATAAAAATAATGGCTCAGCCATGTCGCCGTTTTATATCGTACTATCGATATGGGTAGGTTCGCTTATCATGGTTGCTATCATACATACGAGAGTGAAAGATAAACTGATAGATAGGAAGTTCAATCATGTAGAGGAGTTTTTCGGAAGATATCTGGTGTTCTTTTTTATCGGTCAGATACAGACTCTTATCACAGTTGTCGGAGCCCTGCTCTTTGTTGGGATACAGTGTGAGCATCCGCTGCTTCTGTTGGTTGCGATGTCGTTTACCAGCTTTACCTTCACCATACTTAACTATGCGCTTACGTTTGCTTTCGGTGCAGTGGGTGAAGCGGTGATAGTGGTAGTGATGGTGCTTCAGGTAGCCGGGTCGGGCGGGACCTTCCCGGTAGATGTGCTTCCGGATTTTTATAATATGTTATATAAATATATGCCGTTTGTATACAGCACAAATGCTGCAAAGGAAGCGATCGCAGGAACTTACGGAAGCTTTTATACTGACAATCTGATGGTGCTGTTCATCTACGTAGGTGTGGCATTGATAATAGGACTTTTATTGAGTGTTCCCTGCAAGAAATTGATAAGTTATATCAAGGAGAGCACGGAAAAGACGGATCTTATTGTATAAAAAGTCTTTTGCCTATAAATGTCTTTGGAACGTGATGTGTTATATCTCTCATTCGCCCTCGATCGTATATGAGGGTGAGTAGGATCCGCTTCCGTTCATCTTATAATACCCGCGGAATATCCTGTCTACAGCTGATGTTACACCGTCCTGATCGGTTCCCAGCAGGATCACCAGGAATTGAAGCTTGTTGTATCTGGTCATGATATCCACGTCGCGGATCGTCTGCAGTATAGCCTGTTCCATATAGTACATGGCTTTCTCTGCCTCGTGCGATCCCGTATCGTTTTTACCCTCTGCTTCCAGAGTTATCATAACAAGCTTGAACGGATGTGAGAAGCGTTTTTCAAGGTTCTTGATTAACTCATTCAGTTTCGTGATCTCGCGGTATTCCACACCCATGGCGCCACTGTAGCTTCCGCTGGTCTGTATGCTGCCGACGATCTTGTTGATGTCAGCCTGATTGTCGACGCCATCGGTATCTTTTCTGTAAAACTCGTATCCTTT
>JAFSTZ010000265.1 GCA_017445525.1 Eubacterium sp. | reverse complement strand
TTCCACCATGCCTATAGTTAATATTGACGGCGCTCTGTATGCGCCGGCTGAGGAGCTTTTGCGCACTGTCCTCGGATATTCGTTTACATATGACGAGGGAAGCCTTTTATACACTGCATATGATGAGGATATAAAGATAGGATTGACATTCAAGGCAGGAGAGTATGCGTTTACCTTAAATAAGAACGACACATCTACTGAGATATCACTGTCAAACCCTATACGCATGATCGGGATGGCTGATAATCCGGCTATCGCCTGTATACCTGTGAAGAAGCTGATCACCACACTTGAGATGACCTATTCATGGGATAAAAGCTCGCAGAAATGTACGATCCAGAGGATACACAGCTTTGATCAGACCGGAGTCATCGAACAGGAGGATCCGGGCATAAATCACATAACACATACATCCGCAGACTATCAGATCAACGATAACATGGCCAGCTTTGATTTCCATTTTAACGGCGATCTGCAGTCATCATTTGACAGTACGAGCGTCAACAGAGACGGACAGATCATCACGGTTACGATGCCGAACACAGTATTTTTACCGGAGATCAGACTGTATGACAGATTTGGTGAGATCATAGACAGGATGGTCATATCTGAGGCGGATGGGAGTGTGTCGATCGTTTTCTATTGCAGCGATGTAGCTGAGTTTGCATATACTACCACAGATAATGATCTGTATCTGAGAGTGATGATGGACTACAGTTCCTCCACAGGAATAAGCAGCGGACATACCCTGACTATCAAGCGTCCGTCTGAGGATTGTCTTATAGACAGCGTGAGCGTGGAGGATCTGTATGACGCTGTATATAAGAAAAAGGTGTTCAAGATCATCATCAAAGGAGACTACGAGGAGTTTTATGACAAGAATCCCATAACTATCGATGATGACTCTGTGAAAAAGCTGAGTATCAGCCTTTCGTCATCCGGAAACACCGTTATAAAGGTTACAACAAAGAGTCTGAGGACATGCAAGGTTGAGAGAGTTGAAGGGGATTTTATAGCAACTGTCGGTGAACCTCATAAGCTTTTTAAAAATGTACTGGTGCTTGATGCCGGTCACGGAGAATTTGACAGAGGTGCATATCACTTTGGAACAAAGGAGAAGGATCTCAATCTCAAGATGATATACACGCGCATGAAGAAGCATTTCAACAAGCCTGACGATGATATAAAGGTATACTGGACCAGAAGAAACGATCGTTTTGTGACGCTGGATGACAGAGCAGCATTTGCAAAAAAGGTACACGCGGATGCATTTATAAGTCTGCATATGAACTCGGCAGAGAACGGAAGTGCCAAAGGAACGGAAGTGTATTATTCAACACAGAATAACAAGGTGACCGATTCGGGACTCAGAAGCTCCATCATGGCTGAGATGATGTGTGAGGATCTGGTGTGGAACATGGATACCGAAGACAGGGGAGTAAAGACAGCAAACTTTGTCGTAGTTTACAAAAACACAGTGCCATCTATTCTTATAGAGCTTGGATTTTTGAGCAATAAAAGTGATTATAAAAAATTGAAGTCAAAAAAATATCAGGAGATAGCGTCAAAAACGATCGCCGGTGTGATCAGGGATTTCTTTGAAGAATATCCGAGCAGGTAGTTTTTTGCGGCTTAATTACAGTAATCCATATAAATGATCATTTTCAATCCGCATTTTCTCTGAGCGTGACTGCTTTTGCGGCACGTCGCTTGCGATCCTCCTCAAGAGCAGCATAGTGCTTACGTGTAGTATTTACATCGTTATGACCGAGGACCTCAGCCACCAGATAAATATCACCGGTTTCCCTGTAAAGGCTGGTTCCATAGGTCGATCTGAGCTTGTGCGGAGTTATATGCT
>JAFSTZ010000264.1 GCA_017445525.1 Eubacterium sp. | reverse complement strand
GAATTGCAGCCCGAGTATGCAGATGCATTTACTGCGGTACTATCGCAACAGTATTTTTATAATTACAATGTGATCATTGCAAAGAGGGATGTTTTACGAGATTATTGTGAGTGGTTGTTTCCTATCCTTAATCGTGTTGAGGAGTTATCTGATCCGAAGGGCTGGGAGCGTGCGGATAGATATATAGGTTATATGGCTGAATCATTGGAGACACTTTATTTTATGAAGAATAAGGACAGATTAAAGATAGCTCATACAGGGGTCAAGATGCTGGTGTAGTTATTTATTTTTACAATTTGGGAGGATAAAGATGAATTACAACTTCGAACTCATGGCTTCCATGATGTGTGCTGACTACGGGCATCTGGAGCATGAAGTAATAGAACTGGAGCAGGCCGGTATAGACTCGTTCCATATCGATATCATGGATGGGCGATATGTTGAGAACTTCGCCATGTCGCTGAACGATCTTCGGTGTATACGAAAGCTTACTGACAAGCCCTTGGATGTTCACCTGATGGTGGAGCATCCGATACACACGATACATCTGTTTACCAGGGAGCTTCACAGGGGAGATACTATTTATATTCATCCGGAGGCTGAGTATCATCCATCTACAACATTGCAGAGGATCATCGATGCAGGTATGATCCCCGGGATCGCTATCAATCCCGGTACCAGCGTGGAGGAGGTTCGTATGCTTCTTCGTATAGTGAAGAAGGTTCTTGTTATGTCGGTAAACCCCGGAAATGCTTCTCAGATGTTTCTGCCATATGTCAGAGAAAAATACGATGAACTACTGGCGATCAAGGATCAGATGGGTGTTGATATCTACTGGGACGGAGCCTGTGGAGCGGACAAGATCAAGGAGTATGCACCGCTCGGAGTGAAGGGGTTTGTTCTCGGGACGACACTGCTGTTTGGCAAGAAGGCTACGTATGCTGAGACACTAAGCAGGATAAGGAAGATGGATATGTGATAAAATCTTATTGTATTCAGATTGATTTGAACTTAATTCATTAAATCAGTGTTTTCATAGAGGACTAGATTTGATCTTTGATAATTTCATATTTGCATCGGTTGACGAATTATGATTTTTATGCTATCATTCTCTATAGAAAGAAGAGGGAGGTGATATACATGAGAACAGTAGATTCACGTTATCCAAAACCGTCTATGACAGATTTGCCACTTGATTTATGGAACAGTGTGGTGGATACTATCATGAGTTCTCCTGCTCCGGATTTTTCAAAAGCGGATAGGAAGATTGCTGAGTTAGATAAGTGTATTCGGGAGGAGAGAGAAGCGAATGAGAGAAAGAGTACTTGAGGCGGAGAATTATTATTGTCATCATATATCAGTAGATGATTTTGATGATATCTCCGGATTTAGAGTAAAGCGATCTGATGTGGGACAGGGATTGGCAGATTATCTCGTTCATGTATCAATACAAGATGAGCAGATGGGTATTATGCGCACATACCTTGTGAGAGATGATTATACGGATGAGATTGTAGGTTATTATTCACTCAAGTCAGGTATGGTTTCTTTGAATGAACATGAGATTGGGGATGGAAACAAGGCTGTGTTTGATACACTTCCTGGGGTTGAACTGGCGAATTTTGCTGTTGACCAGAGATACATTGAAGCACATTCAAGGAGAAATGTTGGATTAAAAGTATTCAGACATTTTGCGAGACCTATGGCATTAAAGTATTCAAAATATATAGGGGCGGCTCTTCTTTATATCTATGCACTACCGGAACCGACACTTATATCCAGATATATAGAAGAATATGGTTTTTTAAGATTAAATTAATCAGATGAGGAATTACTTCATAGACGATTAAAACCAAGATATGATACAAGTTGTATATTTATGTATCAGCTGTTAAAAGAATAAGAAATAAGGTGCGTTAATATATACAGTTGATATGGAATAAAAACTTCCGATGCAAGTATGAATTTGCATCGGAAGTTTTTTTATAAACAAAAAGGAGAAACCATTGAACACGAATTTTTACAGGCACTCCTGCATACTGCTGGCAGGCGGAGAAGGCAAACGTATGGGGAGCGAAACCCCTAAGCAGTATATTGATGTTCTGGGGCGTACTATCATCGGGAGGACGCTCCAGACGATACAGAGATGGTCTTCGCTGGACAGTTTTGTTATCGTGGCAGATGAGAGTTACAGAGAGCTGCTCGATAAACAGGTGCCCGGTTCGATCTCTGTGGCGGAGTATGCATTTTTAGGTTATGTATCTCCGGGATCGAGTCGTCAGTTATCAATTAAAAATGCCATGGAGGCCATACAGGATCAGATGGCTGAGGATGCCGTGGTTATGGTGCACGATGCGGTGAGATCGGAGGTGTCGAGGGAACTCTTTGATCGCTGCGATGTGATGATAGGTGCAGGTGATGGTGTGATGCCTTACCTGGAGATGAAGGATACTGTTTATAAATGTCAAGACATCAGATCGGAAGTTGACCGGCAAGATGGGATCATCCTTCAAGACAACATCAATACGAAAGAAGTAACTGATAAAGAAACAACTACTGAAGAAGCAACAAATCCCATAGCAAAGCGCCTCGTCGGTAACATCGATCGAAACACTATCGTTGCCGGACAAACTCCCGAGTTTTATGATTATTGGAAATATCTTGCTGCATTCCAAAAAATATCAGACAGTAACCTCGCAAGGATACAGGGTTCAACACAGCTCGCAGTTGAAGCCGGTATGGATATACGACTTGTACCGGGTGAGGAAAGCAACTTTAAGATAACTACAAAAGAGAACCTGGTAAGGTATAAAAAAGTGATAGAAGAAAGGTTATTATCCTATGAAGGCGTGGGTTCTACACCAAATAAATGATATACGTTATGAAGAGGTAGCTACACCGGAGGTTTCCAATACAGGATCAAGTGGTAGTGAGGTGCTTGTTAAAGTGTGTGCTGCGGGAATTTGTGGTTCGGATATTCCCCGCATATATGAGACGGGTGCACACAAGATGCCTCTGATTCCCGGACATGAGTTCGCCGGTGAGGTGGCTGATGTTGGAGAGGGAGATGAAGCCGGGTGGATAGGAAAAAGAGTGGGAATCTATCCGCTTATTCCGTGCCGGAAGTGTCACTCCTGTTTGCAGGATCAGTATGAGCTATGTAGAGATTATGATTATATCGGTTCAAGAAGAGATGGAGCATTTGCAGAGTATGTGCGAGTGCCGGCAGATAATATCATCGAAATACCGGACTCAGTTTCGTATGAAGCTGCAGCGATGATGGAGCCGATGGCGGTGGCTGTTCACGCCATGCAGATCGGTCTGAGAGGACTCAATGAGAGTAAGGATATCCCTATCACCGTTTGCGGACTCGGGACGATAGGGCTTGGTATTGTGTCATTTTTACTGGATGCCGGTTTTAGTAATTTATATCTGATCGGAAATAAGGATAAACAGATCGAAGTGACTACTTCGCTGTTGGAAGAATATAGAGTCGATATGCATATATGTGATACAAGGAATGAAGATCCGGTCAGTTGGATAAATGATCAGTGTCTTGGATTTGCATTATATTTTGATTGCGTAGGCAGTGTGGAGTCGTTGGATTACGGTTTGAAGGGACTATCTCCGGGAGGCCGCCTCATCACGGTCGGCAATCCTCACGGTGATATGCATCTTCCACGTGACAGCTACTGGCAGATTCTCAGAAAACAGCTTACGAT
>JAFSTZ010000263.1 GCA_017445525.1 Eubacterium sp. | reverse complement strand
TGAATATGGTGAATGTCGGATTTGATTTCAGCTTTACATGCTACGTTACCGCATTGATCGCAGACGGAACGATAGTTGCAAAGGAGTAATAGTAACTCGTAAAGGTCAAGGTTGTTTGATAAACCCTTGACAGAATCGCAAAAGGATGGTATGATAGTTTTCGCATCGGAATCAAAAAGCGGATGTGGCGGATTTCATGATCATGGAGCTTGCTCAATGATAGGTGACGGGCACATCAGCGAAGCGGATGTGGCGGAATCGGCAGACGCACGAGACTCAAAATCTCGCGGTGGTGACATCGTGTGGGTTCAAGTCCCACCATCCGCAGGAGGACGAAAAGAACAGGTACGGAGCTTTGCTCCGTGCCTGTTTTTTCTCGTCCTCCTGTGGATGCCTTGAACCCACGGGTTCAAGGTCTCGCCTTCGGTTCGGTCGGCGCGAACCGCGTGCCACTGGCACGCCGCGCCCCACCATCCGCAAGCGGATGCCAACCCACTACAGTAGCACTCAGCCACTCGCTCATCGACTTCGTCTCGAGCTTGTGGGAGTGCCTTGCATGGGCACTTCCATCTGTTCGCTAAGCTCACAGGGGAGTGCTCCAGGGTTCAAGGTCTCGCGAGCTTTGCTTCGCAAACTCGCTCGGTCGGCGCGAACCGTGTGCCACCGGCACACCTCGCCCCACCATCCGCAAGCGGATGCTCGTCTTTTCGTCACAAAAAAATGCCATTCGTCACAGAAGGGTTGACAAGTAAATGAGTTTCTTCTATAATAACAGAATATTGATGAAAAAGCTTAGAGGGTTTCTATATAGTGTATTGTTTTGTGTATGAGGCAGCAGATCGTGGTTAAAAAGATTTTGAAGTACGTGCTTGTCTTTGTTGTATCGGTAGTGGTTTTGTTTCTGGTCATGGTTGGTTCTGAGTTTATCAGTCAGGATGCCATGAGGGATCAGGTTGAGTCTTCTATAGGTGTTTTGTGTGAGAAGGATGCTGTATTCACGTATTGGAAGGGGATGCCTGCCGGGAACATGGACAGGTATGCGGATTCTGTTTCGCTTGGGATTGCTTGGCAGTCAGACAGCGAGCATCCGTTTGAAGCAGCGATGTGGTGCTCGTACTATGATGACAGGTTTTATGTGACGAGATATCACCATGCAAACTATGATCTTCGCAGGGCGTTTGTCCAAAATCTTGATGGAAACAAGGAGTACCTCAGATACTGGCATGGGAATGTACCTGTTATAAGGTTATTCCATTTATTTACAAATATCAGAGGGATGTATATCATTCTCGGGATTGTTATGGCGGCATTGTTCCTATTATTGCTGGTTCTTTTGTGGAGATACGGACTGAGGAGCGTAGCTATCGGATTTATCATAAGCGGATTTATGATTTCTCTATGGTTTGTGCCTTTTGTCCTGGAGTACGTATGGATGTTTCTGGTTGCCTTTTCGGCCTCTATAGTTGCATTGATATGGGGCAGGAAAGATAGATGGAACCGCATGGGTGTTCTTTTTCTCGTAACGGGGATAGTGGCAAATTATCTTGATTTTTTGACGACAGAGACCATAACATTTTTATTGCCGCTGCTTATACTTGTAGCACTTAGGTCAAAGCATGATGATAAGGCGCCTGTGCTGCCGGTTATCAGAGACTGTGTTCTCTGGGGTGTAGGTTATCTCGGGATGTGGATCATGAAGTGGATTATTGCTTCGGTGATACTCGGTATTGATGTTATGCCTTATGTTACCAAAAATATCGCACTCAGGCTGGGGACATCCCAGATGGAGGAGGGCAATATACTCAGTACGTTAGGACGCAATCTTATCGGTCTGATCCCTACCACTTTCGGCAAAATCGGGATAATCGTTTCTGTTTTTTTGTTTCTTGCGTGGTTGTGTGTTATTATTGTATATAAAAAGAGCGGTATAAGAAAGGACTATGTGATTTTATATATTGCTCTTGGTATGATACCGTTTATCAGGTATGTTGTGATGACGGAGCATTCATTTGTACATTTTACTTTTACATACAGAGCGTTGATGGCTTCGATACTTTCGATGTGTCTGATAACCTGTGAGGTTTTTGATTTTTCTGTGTTTCGGAGGAAGGCTTATGGATAGTATAGATTTATCTGTCGTTATGCCTTGCCTCAATGAAGAAAAAACCGTTGGGAACTGCATAAGGGAAGCTCAAAAATATATCAAAGATAACGGTATAAGCGGAGAAATCATAGTAGTTGATAATAAGAGCGATGATGCTTCTGCGAAGGTTGCAAAGCGAAGCGGAGCCAGAGTGTTGATACAGAAAAGAAGAGGCTATGGCATTGCTATCAGAACAGGTATCAGAGCTGCCAAAGGGAAAGTTATTATTATATGCGACTGTGATATGACTTACGATATTTATCATTTGGATGACATTTATATTCCTCTTAAAACGGGTGAGTATGAGGTAATGATCGGAGATCGCCTGAAAAATACTGATAAAGGGGCGATGCCTCTATCACACAAGATTGGCGGTTATATGTTATCGTTGCTCGGAAGACTTCGTTATCATGTTGATGTGAGAGATTTTCATTGTGGCTTGAGAGGGATCACAAAAGAAGCGGTCAGTCGTCTTGAGTTCAGAACAGAAGGTATGGAGTTTGCTACCGAGATGATAGCGGAGGCTGCTGCTGCAGATCTGCTTATCGGACAGACTGAGGTTGTACTCAGGAGGTGTCCTTATGATAGAGAACCCAAGTTAAGGACAGTAAGAGATGGGTTTAGACATTTGATATTTATTTTAGCTTGGAGAAAGGATGGAAGAAGATGAGTAGAATCGAGAGAAAAAAAAGAAAGAAAAGACTGGTTACTTTATTGCTTATGTTATCGTTGGCTTTTGTTATTGCCGTTCCGGTATTTGCCATGTCCAGTGACGAGAAAGCAGTTGCAAACGGTATAGATGGAACAGCAGCAGAGATGCTAAATCCAAATATGTGGGTAGGAGATGGCACGATTTTCAGGACATCTGGTAACACAAAGCCGTCATCGACATATACGCCGACTGTGTATACTCCAACATATTATAACATTACATACGAACTTGCCGGTGCTACCAACGATAGCAGAAATCCCGACCAATGCGAGTTTGGTGTTGGTGTAAAGGAGTTTTTCCCTGCGGACAGACCGGGTTATAGCTTTGAGGGCTGGTATAGAAATTCTGCTGCAGTAGATCCGAGAAATACGTATCATTATGATCCGATCACATTTTTGCCGACGGACACTTCCGGAGATATCACTTTGTATGCCAAGCTTGTTCCCAAGGTATACAATATCAACTATGTTCTTGACGGTGGTATAAATGACGAGGCGAATCCTGCCACATATACATTCGGAACAGGAGTGGCTGAGTTTAAGCCAGCCACCAAGCCTGATCATATCTTCGAGGGATGGTTCAAGGACGAGGCATTTACTCAACCGATCAATATGATAACAAATGCTGATATGGAGGATATGACTCTGTATGCAAAGTTCGAGCTTGATTTGAGCAATATAACTGTTCCTCCGACCGAGGAGGCTCTTGAAGAGAACAACGATAAAGGTACTGAGGATGACATCAAAGGCTCATCG
>JAFSTZ010000262.1 GCA_017445525.1 Eubacterium sp. | reverse complement strand
GAGCCGGCTATATTCGGTATCAACCTGCGATTTATGAAACCATTT
This sequence comes from Eubacterium sp., assembly GCA_017445525.1. GTDB lineage: Bacteria > Bacillota > Clostridia > Lachnospirales > Lachnospiraceae > Eubacterium_F. The sequence goes on along the minus strand of JAFSTZ010000262.1, from coordinate 3,493 downwards.
ATATGCGCTATGATCGGTGGAGCTGTCGGAGCCATCTTCGGAGCTGTCACCAAGATCGGAGCGACGGCCTACGGAGTGACGGGTATACCGGGATTCCTCACTATAAATAATCTGGCGGTATACGCTGTCATGCTTCTGATATCGGGAGGCATAGCATTTATACTGACTCTGATCATATGGAAGGAAGAAGCTGAGGAACTGACGCCGGAGCAGGCGGCTGCGCTCGCCGGTGAGGGAGAGGAACAGGCTGATGCGCCTGCGATCGAGACCAAGGATAACACGATCTACGCTCCGTTGAAGGGAAATGTCATACCGTATGATAAGATACCTGATCCTACATTTGCTTCGGGTGTGCTCGGCAAGGGTGTCGGCATCGAGCCGGAGGTCGGCGAGGTTGTGGCGCCGTTTGATGGTACTGTATCGTCAGTGACCGATACCAAACATGCTATAGGAATATCCGGACCGCAGGGTATGGAGCTTCTGATACATGTCGGTGTGGACACTGTAAATATGGAAGGCGACGGATTTGAGATGTTTGTCGGAGAAGGCGATACTGTGAAAGCCGGACAGAAGCTGATCTCGTTTGATATAGAGAAGATCAAAGCGGCAGGGTACTCACCGACGACCGCAGTGCTGCTGACAAACAGTGATGATTACGAAGGTTTCAAGATCACGAAGGAAGGAACGACAGGGGAGCTTGAACCTGTAGTCGAGATTTAGTCATATAAATATTCCGGACCGCTCCCGTTCCTGACTTACGGCCGGGGCGGGAGCAGACCGGATAGCAGGGAGGGATAGCTATGGCATTGGATGAACACGATATTTCCAAGAGAGAAGCGGCAAAGCAAAAGATCTTTGATGACAGACTTGCACAGCGCATCGACGAGCTGAAGTGGCTTTACATCGAGCTTTATGACAATGAGTGGATGTTTGCCGAGTTGCTCGGTCAGATGGGTATGTACTACAACGACCGCATCAATGATCTCAAAAAGCTTGATATCGAACGAGAGAAAAATCCCGATTGGTATGAGAAAAATGATAAGCTCGGGATGATGCTTTATGTTGACAATTTTGCTAAAAATCTCAAGGGTGTGAAGAGGCGTCTTCCGTACCTTGAGGAAGCCGGAGTGAATGTGATCCATCTGATGCCGTTTTTGGATACTGTCCCGGGTGAGTCCGACGGAGGATATGCGGTAAAGGACTTCCGCAAGGTCAGACCGGATCTCGGAGACATGGAGGATCTTTCGGAGCTTACGGCTGCCTGCCACAGAAAGGGCATGTGTGTGTGCTCTGACTTTGTGATGAACCACACGTCCGACCAGCACGAATGGGCTGTGAAGGCGCGCGCCGGCGACGGAGAATATATGAGCCGGTATTTTTTCTATGATAATGATGAGATACCGAGGCAGTTTGATGAGACCGTACCGCAGGTGTTTCCTGTGACCGCACCGGGGAATTTCACCTGGGTGTCGGAGGTAAATCACCTCGTGATGACGAGCTTTCACGCATATCAGTGGGATCTGAACTATCGCAATCCCAGAGTGTTCAACGAGATGATATACAACTTCCTATACCTTGCAAATCACGGTGTAGATATCATCAGGATAGATGCGGTTCCGTATATATGGAAAGAGCTGGGAACGACCTGCAGAAATCTTCCGCAGGTTCACACCATAGTCAGACTTATGAGACTGATCACGGAGATCGTGTGCCCCGGCGTGCTTTTGTTGGGCGAGGTAGTGATGGCACCTGAGCTTGTGGCACCGTACTTCGGAACGCCGGAGAAACCCGAGTGCCATATGCTTTATAATGTTACCACTATGGCTTCTATCTGGCATACTGTGGCAACGAGAGATGCGAGACTTCTGAGGATGCAGCTCGATACTGTTGCCGGGTTGCCAAAGGAGTATATATTCTTAAACTACCTGCGTTGTCATGATGATATCGGATGGGGACTTGATTACGGATATCTGTCTCAGTTCGGTATCGAGGAAGTGGCACATAAAAGATACTTAAACGACTATTTCCTCGGCAATGCCGGTTACAGTAACAGCCGGGGCGAGACCTATAACGATGACCCGGTAACCGGAGATGCCAGGATGTGCGGTACCACAGCTTCGCTTTGCGGTATAGAGAAAGCCGGATATGAGGGCGATGAGGAAGGGATGAGTCGCGCTATCGATCTCGACGTCATGCTGCATGCATATATGTTGATGCAGTCAGGGATACCTATCATTTACAGCGGGGACGAGATAGGTCAGGTGAACGATTACTCTTATAAGGAAGATCCGGAGAAGGCAGATGACTCCAGGTATCTGCACCGCGGTAAGTTCCGTTGGGAGAACGAGCGCAAGAAGAAAAATGTCAAGACTGTCGAAGGTCGTATTTTTAAAAGACTATCAGAACTTGAGAAGCTGCGCAGAGAGCATGATGCTTTCCTGGCGAACGCGGATGTATGGACGGTGAATACAGCTGATGACAGTGTACTCTGTGTGGGTCGTTATCAAGACGGAGAGAAGATATACGGTGTGTTCAACTTCAGCGAGAATGAGAAAACAGCCTGGTTTGACATGGAGGGCGGATTCCGCGACCTGATAAGAGGCGAGCTTACCGCCATGAAGGAGATGAAGCTTGGCGGCTACGAGTTCAGGCTTTTGATGGAAGAGGCTATGCCGGAGGCGTGATGTTCATAGATGAGGCAGAGAACACATCTGCTAAAGCTCGATTTAACTGCATAGATCATCGGGAGGATGCAGATGACGATAAGTGAGATAGCGAAGCTTGCCGGAGTTTCCAGTGCAACGGTATCCAGATATTTCAACAACGGATATCTGTCGGATGAGAAGCGGGAAGCGATAGCAAAGGTAGTGAAGGAGACGGGTTACCGGCCATCACCACAGGCGCAGACTTTGCGCACGCACAGATCGGGGATGGTGGGAGTGATACTTCCGCGTATAGAGTCAACATCCATCGCCCGGGTAGTGGCCGGAATCTCCACCGTGATGAATAAAAATAAATACAAGATCATGCTTGCCAACACGGAGAACAATCCCGATACCGAGCTTGGATATATGAAGGTTTTTGACAACAAGCAGGTTGACGGGGTGATATTTGTAGCTACGGTCATCACGGGCAAACACAGAAGGATGATCCGTGATTCGGCGATACCGATCGTGGTTGTCGGTCAGAAGATCGATGAGGCAGATTGCGTGTATCACGATGATTATCACGCCACTTATGAACTGACGGAGATGCTGATAAATAAGGGCAGAAAAAAGCCTGCCTACATCTCTGCGCTCAAGGAGGACCGGGCAGTAGGACGGGATAGGACAAAGGGTTATGTGGATGCCGTGAGAAAGCATGGACTCGGAGATGCGGCGGACAGGATGGTAGAGGGTGATTTTTCCAGAAAATCAGGGCAGGAGGCGATGAAGCAGCTCCTCAGAGACTGTCCTGATATAGATGCGGTGATCTCGGCGACTGACACCATGGG
>JAFSTZ010000261.1 GCA_017445525.1 Eubacterium sp. | reverse complement strand
TTCGATCCCGACACCTGCGCCATAGCGTCATAGGTGTCATGCAGATAATACCCGCCTACCGCAAAGACTATACAGAATATCACGCTCAGCACCCTGCCTATGATATAACTCGAGTCAGTCAGCTGCGCCAGAACCTGATACACCAGAAGCACTATACACACGATCACCGCTATGATAGCGTATTTATCCGGGATAAATCCCACATAAAGGATAACCAGGCATAAAAGCACAGAGAAAAGCGCCTGCAAAAATATAAATACAAAGCTGAGCTTTCTGTCCATAAGCTTGCCCATAACTTTCAACCTCCTTTTCTCATAACTGAGATATTATAACACATCAGACGATGTTTATCAAGTGATTTTTATTTATATAATTGTCAAATTCTATTTTTTCTTGCATATTGCCGTGATACCGTTCCAAAAGCGATATCAGCGATACGCTCAGCGGCATGCCCATCGAGGTACTTGAAGTTATCAGATATAAATGCTTCGGTAATCTCTTCACTTCGACTGTTCTCAGCCGCCCCCTCGGTGGCACCGTAGACATCCCTGTTTTCTGCCTCACCCATGGCAGCATTGATCTCTCTTATCAACCCTGCCTCATCACGCACGACCGGTCCGGGCACGAAGTCCTCATACGGCTCGTAGAAGTCTCTCCCATTTTCTCTGAAGTCATCGAGATCATACGCATAGAAGATCATCGGCTTCTTCGTCACAACATACTCAAAGATGATTGATGAATAATCGGTGATCAGTACATCCGCCACCGATAAAAGGGTAGTCACACCCCGGTAGCCGGATACGTCGATGACGCGATAGATCATTTTCCGCTTATCTGTAGATGTTTCTTGAGCCGTCGCCTCCACTCCTGATGCAACAAGATGCTCACGAACATCCCCCATGCCACCAGTCTCTCCGCGCTCTCTCAGCGCCTTCGCAACATGCGGATGCAGTCTCAGCATCAGTATGACATCCTCAGGCAGCTCCGACATGACCCTCTCTATATCCATAGTTATACGCGACTTGTCAACCTCACTATCACGAAACGTCGGCGCATATAAGATATAGCGGTATCTGTCCGCATGTTTGAACCTGCACCACGCGTAGAACTCCTTTTTCTTCGCCTGCATGGCCGCCCTGTCCAGGATCAGATCCGTCCTCGGCAACCCTGTGATGCGGATTCTTTTAGGATTTATGCAAAAAGCCTGCGCATACTGTTTTTTCGTTCTCTTACCATTGACAGCGAAAGTGGTTATCCTCCGGTTCCCACGGATAGCGAGCTTCTGCAACTCTCCCCTCTCCACCTCCGGGCCGAATCTCTTGATCGTCCCGGTACCGTGCCAGAGCTGGATGACCCTGGTCTTCTTTGATATGGGAGTATAGGCCATCGGCAAAAATGTATCATCAAGCAGTATCACCGATGATGTCGCCATATGAAAAGCCTTTACAAAAAAAAATGAAAAGGGATTTTTCAGTCCCTCACTTTTATCTCTCAGATATATAAATCTCATCTTCGGCCTGCGCCTCTTTATCGCCTTTGCAGCAAGGGCGATATTCCCCTCCGGGCTGTCGTCATGTGTCGCTATGAGAAATGTCTTGTTTCTGAAAACAGGGCACAGCCTGAACAGTGAAAATGTCAACCCGAACAGCCTGTAGCCCAGCATTTTTTTTGATATCAAATCAGTTCCCCCATGTATATCTCCACCCACCATCGGTGGATCCACGATCCATACGCACCGCAGGCAAAGTCGCAGTCACCTGCTCTCACCGTCGAGGCAGATCACTTCAGGTCTTCCTTGATCTTGGTTGTAGAGATTCCCTCTGTACGCGGCAGATAGATAACCTCACAGTATTCCTTCAGGAAATCAAACTTGCCTTCCCAGTCATCACCCATGACAAATATATCCACATTGTTGTTCACCACGTCGTCGATCTTCTGCTCCCATGTATACTCAGGCAACACCTCGTCAACATATCTGCACACCTCGAGGATCTTTTTTCTGTCCTCAAAACTGTGATATGCCTTCTTGCCCTTACCGGCGTTGAACTCGTCGGATGAAACCACTACGATCAGGTAATCTCCGAGTGCCTTTGCCCTGCGAAGCAGGTTTACATGCCCCACATGAAACAGGTCAAACGTTCCGTAAGTAATTACTTTTTTCATTCCTCGTCTCCCTCCGTAAGCTTTGCCTCATAAAAGCTGACAACATCTCTGGTGTCTCCCTCTGCTATCAGCTGTCCGTCCTCGAGAAGTATCGCCTTGTTGCACATCCTGAGTATCTGCTGCACACTGTGCGAAACAAACAACACCGTAACTCCCTTGTCAAACATGGATGTCAGTCGCCTCTCGCATTTTCTCCTGAACCTCGCGTCGCCGACACTCAGCACCTCATCGAGTATCAGTATCTCCGGCTCCACGACTGTCGCCACGGAGAATCCCAATCTCGCCCTCATACCGGAGCTGTAGTTTTTTATCGGCACATGGATGAAATCACCTAGTCCGGAGAACTTCACTATTTCT
>JAFSTZ010000260.1 GCA_017445525.1 Eubacterium sp. | reverse complement strand
AGATTTTTAAAAGAACCAAAAAGCCTTGCGTGAGCAAGGCTTTTTGGCGTTTTTTCGAAAGGGTCAACTATAACTGATAATCAATAATTAAGGAAATGCCGGTTACATCCCTACACCTCTACGTACACGTATCAGGTTGTGCACACGCCCGGGTAGCTTTGCCCGTAGCTGCACATACAGTGCTACCAAATTCAGCAGCATCGCACCCGTCCAGGCACAGATCTCAGCGTAAGCAGTTGATATAAATCCTATACTGCTTGAGAAAAGTATGATAACGGACACTCTGAGTGCCATCTCAAGAATACCGGAAAGCATAGGTATAAATGGTTTCCCCATGCCCTGCAACGTGCTTCTCACAACAAACAACAGATCGACGGTCCAGATCATCGCACCGCAGGTCGGCAGAAACTGTACAGTATAGCTGATGGACTCAGCATCCGAGAGCATGATCCCTGCAAGCCACTCCGGAGCAAACATCATCAGCGATCCCAGCGTTAAGAATGTTACCAAGGCGATCCCCACACAGACAAATACTCCGCTGCGTACACGGTCGTACCTTCCGGAACCGCTGTTCTGCCCTGTGAATGCAGAAACCGCATGTCCCGCGATACAAGCCGGCTGCATAAAGAGATTTAAGTATTTGCTGCATGCGGAGTAGGCAGCGGTGCAGGCAACCCCGAGTCCATTTACAAAATATTGCACCACCATACATCCTATAGCTGTTATGGAGTTCATGATCGCCATCGGGATCCCATTTTTCAAAAGTGTTGTATACACACTTCTCTCGTTTTTGAAGTTCTCTCTTGTAAGATGTATCATCTCTATGGAAGCAAGTCTGCGCAGACAGATCAGAGTTGCCACCAGCTGTGAGAAAACTGTCGCGATGGCGGCGCCTGCAACACCCCATCGGAAGACAAATATAAATAAACTGTCCAGCGCGAGATTCATTACGGATGAAACGACGATCGCCAGCAGAGGAGTACGGCTGTCACCGAGCGCTCGCAGTACACATGCGCTCATATTGTATGCTATGGTAAATACCAGTCCGCCGAACAGGATGTATCCGTATGTCAGGCTTTCACCCATGATCGAAGCGTCCGTCCGGAGAAGCCGTAAGAAAACATCTAATCCGCCTATGCTGATCAGAGTCAAAACCAGAGTCATCACCGTCGAGAGCTTGATGAGCGCTCCCAGCCTCTGTCTGAGCTCAACATGATCCCCGGCGCCGAAGCTCTGTGCGATCAGGACGGAGAATCCGTTTGATAGTCCGATCGAGAAGCCTATGATCAAAAATGTTATCGACCCCATGTTGCCGACTGCAGCCAGAGAGTAGCTGCCGAGTCCCTTGCCGACGATGGTTGCGTCAACAAAGTTGTAGAGCTGCTGCAGCATATTTGTTACAAAAAGAGGGAAATAAAAAGCCAGGATGATACTGCTTATCTTTCCCTGTGTCATGTCTTTTACCTGACTCATAGTCTCGCCCTCCTTTACTAACGATTTAGGCAGATTATAGTCCTTTTTCAGATAAACACATAACAATTCTATTGCATTTATTACAAATCTATGGTATATTTGATAGTATTAAAAAAAGGAGATCCGCCTATGGATACATCTAAAGAGCTGAATTACCGTATGTATATCCAGCGCGAGGAGGGATTTATCAGATCCTCATTGCAGAGCGAGTTCTCCAGGTACGATGCTATAAAGAACGGAGATCTTGAGACAGTCCGTGCCAATATAGAAGAGATACGAAAGACTTTTTATGTAGGAAAAGGCAGTCTATCAGACAATCCGTTGCGCAACAACATCTATCACTTTGTAGTTGCAGTCGGTATCATCGCGAGAGTGTGTGTGGACGCCGGGATGCCGCACAACGAGTCATACACGCTCAGTGATATTTATATCAGAAGAGCGGATGTCATGCGTGATCCCGGGGAAGTTATGGAACTGCTCTTTGAGATGCAGCTCGACTATGCCGAGCGTATGGCTAAGCTTCACCGT
>JAFSTZ010000030.1 GCA_017445525.1 Eubacterium sp. | reverse complement strand
TGCTCTCGCATGTCCGCCGCTTATATCTCCACTGACGAGCATGTTCAGTATCTCATCGGGAAGCTTCAAAAGTCGAAGTGCATTTGTGATAGTCGATCTATTCTTTGAAACCTTCTTTGCAACATCCTCCTGTTTGAGGTTGTATTCCTCGATCAGATTCTGATATGCCTTAGCTTCTTCAACCGGATTGAGATCCTCGCGCTGGATATTTTCTATCAGAGCAACTTCCATGATCTCCTGCGGAGTATACTCTTTTATAACAACAGGCACTTCCTTCAATCCGGCTAACTTTGCTGCACGCCATCTTCGCTCGCCGGCTATGATCTCATAATATCCATCCTGCTTGGTTACGACGAGAGGCTGAACTATGCCATGCTGGGTTATAGAGTCTGCAAGCTCTTTTAAAGATTCTTCATCAAACTCTTTTCTCGGCTGATTTTTATTTGGCTCTACCTGATTTATAGGAAGAACTACTTCTCCGTTGCTGCCCGCTGCTACTTCTGATTTTTTTGTATCAGTTTTTGATACTCGTCCACCACTGATGACTGCATCAAGTCCTTTCCCCTTTTTATCAAGAGGATTTTTTCCGAGTGCATTTTTCTTTGCTGCCATCACTTCACACTCCCTTCTATAACTTCATCTGCCAGTGCAAGATATGCTCTTGCTCCGGTTGACCTTCTATCATACTTCGTGATCGGCATACCGTGACTCGGTGCCTCAGCAAGTCGAACACCTCTTGGAATGATGGTGTCATATATCTTTTGATTCATACTGTCTCTGACTGCATCGATAACCGCCATGGAGAGATTGGTCCTGCCATCGTACATGGTAAACACCACACCATTTATATAAAGCTTTTCGTTCAGTCGATCCTTGACAAGACTGATGGTATGGATAAGCTGATCGAGTCCTTCGAGTGCGTAGTACTCACACTGTATCGGAACCAGAACCGAGTCGGCTGTCGTCATCGAGTTGATGGTGAGCGCATTCAGTGACGGCGGACAATCTATAAGGATAAAATCATACTGATCTCTGATCTTGTCGATCACATCCGCCAGAATATAATTCTTGTTATCCATCTCTATGCTCTCGATCTCGATAGCAGAGAGGTCGATGTTCGCCGGAAGCAGATCGAGGTTTTCATATACATCCTTCATCACACATTCTTCAAATGTACACTCTCCGATCATCACCTGGTAGATGGTGTTCGCTCCTTCACCGTCACCCGACGGGTTTGATATATTCTTCAGATCATCCTTATCGATACCGAGTCCACTTGATGTATTTCCCTGTGGATCCATATCGATGACCAAAACCTTCTTTCCCTTCTCAGCCAATGCAGCTGAAAGATTGATCGTTGTTGTCGTCTTCCCCACGCCACCCTTCTGGTTAGCGATTGCCATTATCTCACTCATACTCTTTCTCCTTTTTTTCTATCTTTCGACAATCATATACACTACAGTCACCTGATCCCACCGGATGAAATCTATCTGCAACACTCTCCTTATGATGTTGAATAAAGCTTGCTCCTATCTATTGATACGTACTGTTTGCGCAAGCAGTTACCTCACTCGTCTCTGATCATTTAACTGTGAGCAGCATATGGTTTTGTTGTCTTGAGACTTAACCTTTACTGATTATACTATCATATGTAAATTTTATCAAGAGAAATTCTTACTTTTTATAAAAAATGTTTCACGTGAAACACCACATTATCTTGTGGAATTTGAAAAGTGGAAACACAAATGTTTCACGTGAAACATTGATGTAGTGGATAAGAAAAATCAAGCCACAATATAAGGGAGATCATGCAGCAATTGACATGGCATCGGGTTTGTGCTACGCTATAAAAACAATCAAACAAAAAAACGAAAGGAACCAACATGACAATGATCATAGGAATCACGGGAGGAATCGGGAGCGGCAAGTCAACAGTTCTAAACTTCCTTGAAAAAGAATACGGCGCAAGGATACTTATGGCTGACAATATCGGACATGAGGCATTTGAGAAAAACACTGACACCTACAAGAGAATAACAGAACACTTTGGAAAAGAAATACTGAACGACCGGGAAGAGATTGATCATACAAAACTGGCCGCCATCATTTTTATAAATGAAAAAGAAAAAGAATACCTGAACAATATCATCCATCCATACGTCCTGGGACGGATAAAATCAGAGATAGAGAACTGGAACAAAACGACAAGATCAAATAATAATGATATAATATCGACAAGTAAAAAATCTGAATCAACAAACAAATCATCTCAAACAAATAAATCATATAATATATCAGAGAAGAAGCATAAAAAACAAGAATCGAGCAACCTACTCATCATCGAAACAGCCCTGATGTTTGAAACCGGATGTAACAAGCTGTGCGATGAAGTCTGGGGAGTAATCACAGATACGGAAATAAGGATAGAAAGACTGATGAAAGATCGCGGCTACTCAGAAGAAAAAGCGAGATCCATCATCAGGACACAGCTTTCGGATGAAGAACTGAAAGAAAAATGCAACGAGATCATAATAAACAACTCTTCGATCACAGAGACAGAAAAACAGATAAGAGAACTAATATCAAACAAAAGATGATCACTTACGCATCTATCTACTCATCACCGAAAGATGATCAATAGTACCACAGCACAAAAAAACTATAAGGTTCTTTTAGCCGGCATCCCTGCTCGGCGGGGATATTTATCCGGAAAAACATCCTCATGATCAAATCCGACCAGATATCTTTTTGATTCTCTCACATCATAACCCAAAACAAATTGAGGTCTTACATGTAGCTCGGAAAAAGCATGTTCCGATGATTCCATTTCCTCCTCATACTTAGGTCCCTTATAAGAGATAAAAAATCCATCATCAGAAACAAACGGTGTACACAACTCCAACAAAACAGGGAGCTCCGCCACAGCTCTTGACAAAACTATATCATACGACAAACGGTGTGACTCATCTCTCGCAAGATCCTCAGCACGACCATGAACTGTATGGATATTGGATAAAGACAACTCAGAGATAACTGTATCCAAAAACTCAACTCTTTTATTTAAAGAATCCAACAAAGTTATATCCCAACCCGGCATAAGGATTCCAAGAACGATCCCAGGGAATCCGGCACCGGTACCGACATCAAGAATCTTAACATCATCACTTTCAATATAAGCCAACAACCTACACAGAGGAAACGGCTGAGTTGAATCAAACACACCACCACTATTAACGATTGAGTCATATAGCGTCTGTTCCTCATCCGTCAGATATTCAGTCTCAATATCAGACATAATTAGTAACAGTGCCGAATCGATAAAATGCTTCAGAATTACTTCTTCATATTCAGTAATGGCAGTAAGGTTCACTCTCTCATTCCACTCGATCAGAAGCTCATAAAACCTGTTCAGTTTGTCAGCCTTATCCGGCGACAACTCGTAATCATGAAACCGAAACATATTTGTGATAAATGAATTGTCCATACCATATACCTCTAAATATAAATGTTACCACTCACGACTGTCACTCAACATTCGGAGAGATGATGCCTACTTACCCATACAGAAATCAGAAAAGATCTTGTCAACAAGATCATCCTCAAAAGTATCACCGGTGATCCTGCCCAGGCTCTCATACGCAGATAAAAGATCAACCGTCAAAAGATCCTCCGGCATCCCGGCAGCGATAGTTTCACGTAACCTGTCAATAGAAGTCTTAACCTCATACAGTGCCTCCTTCTGACGCAGATTAGTTATCACAGGAACACTCTGATGATCACTATCACCGAGAAACTCAGACAAAAGCTTATCCTCGATAAGAGCCTCAAGCTCTCTCAAACCAACGCCGGTCCTGGCAGAAAACTCCATGACAGAGATACGATCAGAGGCATCAGATCTTTGATCATCGATGCCGGACTTTTGATCATCAACTTCTGACTTTCGTTCACCGTCACCCGATCCGAAGAAAGAAGAGATCTCACGCCTAATACTTTCTACATCAATAACCGCTCCAAGATCTGATTTATTCAGAAGAACAATACTTGATTTATCTTTACACATGTTAAGAATATCTCTATCCTCGGATGTCAGCACCTCGCTCGAGTCAAGAACACATATCAAAAGATCAGCATGCTCTACAGCAGACTTTGCTTTCTCGACTCCGATACTCTCCACCTCATCAGAAGTTTCACGGATACCGGCAGTATCGACAAGCCGCAACAACAATCCACCGAGACGCACATCCTCCTCAAGAGTATCTCTGGTCGTACCGGGAACATCCGTTACGATCGCACGATCCTGTCTCAGAATACAATTCAAAAAGGAGGATTTGCCGACATTCGGTCTGCCGACAATAACCGTATTTATCCCTTCGGATATAAATCTTCCGTTCTCGGAACTTTTCACTATAACAGATAGCTTATCCTCTATCGGATCGAGATGAGATAAAAGAGTCTCTGAATAATCACCCATCTCGATATGTTCCGGATCATCAAGTGCTGCCTCGAGATAAGCCATATCCGTGAGTATCACCTCGCGCATCGATCTGATCACATCCCGCACATCACCACGAAGATGCTCACCCGCAGTCGACAAAGCCAACTCACTTTTTGAACTGATGACCTCCATCACCGACTCAGCCTGGGTCAGATCTATCCTTCCGTTTAAAAATGCTCTCTTGGTAAACTCGCCCGGCTCGGCCAAACGAACTCCATGATGAAGTAACAACTCAAGAATCTTTTTTGCGGCAAGCCCACCGCCGTGACACTGAATCTCAACAACATCCTCCGCAGTATAGCTCCCCGGCGCACGCATAACAAGTACCAAAGCTTCATCTATTATTTCATCTGTAGAAACTCCGATCCAACCATGATGAACAGTATGCGTTGAAACAGAAGCAAGCTGTCCGGATACATCACTATTATTATTAATAATAGCATCATTTTTACTGATATTTTTATGGAATATTTTATCGACAGCAGCGATACTGTCAACCCCGCTAACCCTGATTATACTGATGCTTCCGTTTCCTGAGGCAGTTGCAATTGCTGCAATAGTATCTGAATTATAACTCATAAAAATCTCCGTGAATAAGTGTTATTCTATGCGATATATCAATAAACCAAAATGCATATCTGTGCGATCAACTAAATACAATTGAGTATATACCATTGTAATCTGTATACAAATAGATTGTAAGTAACACGATCGATCAAATATTCGTACATTACATTATGCCTTAATCATAGCACATCTGTCAAGAAAAAAATGCAGACTTCCCATATTAGCCTGATTTACATCAATACTTTTTTACGTATGCAAGCATCCAAAATATCTATGGATGTAATTCAACCGCGAATAATAACTCTCTTGACATATATAGAAAAATCGCATAATATATAAACCTAAAGACTCGTATAAAGGCTTTATTATATTAGTCCAAAACAATTTCTCGTTATATTCAGAGTAAGAATAAAAATAACGAACATCACAAATCCAGATAATATAGACAGGAGATATACATGCAAGTAACAGATTATCAAGCCATAGTCATCGGCGCCGGACACGCAGGTTGTGAAGCTGCACTGGCACTTGCAAGACTGGGCCTCAAAACTATAGTGTTTACTGTCAGTGTTGATTCCATTGCATTGATGCCGTGCAACCCAAGCGTCGGCGGAACATCAAAGGGACACCTCGTCAGGGAAGTCGATGCCCTCGGTGGCGAGATGGGCAAGTGCATCGACAAAACATTTCTCCAGATAAAGATGCTCAACAGATCAAAGGGACCTGCTGTCCACTCGCTGCGAGCACAAGCAGACAAACAAGCTTACTCAAGAGAAATGCGACGGACTCTCGAGGCTGAAGAAGACCTCACGATACGTCAGGGCGAAGTGGATGCACTGCTGATCATTAATGATGTTGATAAATCTGATACAAGTAAACAAAAAACAAATCAGATAAAACTTATCGGCATACGTACCCATTCAGGTGTCGACTATCTCGCCGATGTCTGTGTTGTCTGCACCGGCACTTATCTCAACGGACGCTGCATCACAGGAGAGACATCGACCTACACCGGTCCGAACGGTCTTCAGGCCGCAACTCACCTTACGGATTCTCTCAAAGAATTGAACATATCACTCCGCCGCTTCAAAACCGGAACCCCCGCCCGCATGGACGGCAAGACCATCGACTATGACAAGATGGAGATCCAGTACGGAGATGAAAAGATAACTCCTTTTTCATTTACTCATACAGAAATATATATGGGTGAGAAAACATCTCAGGATACAGAAAATATAGAAACAAATACACATGAAAACTCAAAAAAACAATCCAATGCGGATCAACAAAAAAACTCATCCAATCCGACTGATATTTACACCAGGCAACAGTACCCTTGCTACCTGACTTACACAAATGAAAAAACACATAAGATAATAAAAGATAATATCGACCGTGCTCCTCTTTTCTCAGGATATATCGAGGGAACCGGACCTCGCTACTGTCCGTCCATCGAGGACAAAGTGATGAGATTTGCAGATAAAGAAAGACATCAAGTCTTCATCGAACCGGAAGGTCTTTACACAGATGAGATGTATGTCGGAGGCATGTCAAGTTCACTCCCCGAGGATGTTCAAACCGAGATGTATCACACAGTCCCGGGACTCGAGCATGCAAAGATCGTGAGAAATGCCTACGCCATAGAGTATGATTGCATCGATCCTCTCGAGCTACGTCCTTCACTTGAATGCAAAAAAGTATCGGGACTTTTCTTTGCCGGACAGATCTGCGGAAGCTCAGGTTACGAGGAAGCAGCAGCCCAGGGACTTATCGCCGGGATAAATGCTGCAAGAAAAATACAAAAAAAGGACCCTATCATCCTGAAAAGATCCGAAGGTTATATAGGTGTACTCATCGATGACCTGGTAACCAAAGGAACCAACGAACCCTACCGTATGATGACATCCAGAGCAGAGTATCGGCTTCTGCTCCGACAGGACAACGCTGACTACAGACTCACTCCGATAGGTCACGAAGTCGGACTTATCGATGATACACGTCTGGAACATCTTCAGGATAAATACAGAAAAATAGGATCAGAGATCGACAGACTTCAAAACACATTCGTCGGAACAACCGAACAGGTACAATCTCTGTTAACAAAATACGAAAGCACTCCTCTCACCAGCGGTATATCACTGGCAGAGCTGGTCAAACGACCGGAGCTTAACTACGATATTCTCGCACCCATCGACGCAACAAGACCTGAGCTTCCTCCCGAAGTAACAGAAGAAGTAGAGATTTTCCTCAAGTATGAAGGTTATATCGCCCGACAGGAAAAACAGGTCGCCCAGTCGCACAAACTGGAATCAAAAAAAATACCTGCAGATATAGATTACAATGATATAAAAAGCCTCCGTATCGAGGCTCGTCAAAAACTTATGGACATCCGCCCGGAACCCCTCGGTCAGGCCTCCCGCATCTCCGGTGTTTCCCCGGCAGACATATCAGTCTTACAGATATATTTATCAAGATAAAATAATAATAAAAAAAATAGTACGATTAATAATTATTTATATTCAATTCAAAGATTACATATCATCTATATGCGCTTTTTTTTATGTAAGATAACTAATCTATGGTCGAGCTTAACAAACTATTCTGTGGACATTACCG
>JAFSTZ010000259.1 GCA_017445525.1 Eubacterium sp. | reverse complement strand
ATGGTGCGCGGGATCAAAAACCGCCTGGACGAATTACATTTCAAAGTCACCGTGCTTGGGAATAATCTGTCTGAGATAGAGAGGTATTGCGGTAAGGTAGATCTGTTTATCCTGTATTTATCCGAATCCATAATCGGGAACTCCACTTCCATTGCCACGATCGAAGAGGTCATCGAGGATGTGAATATGGACAAGCAAAAGATGGTTTTGGTTGGCGAAAAGGACTATCTTGTGGACATCTCAAAAAGAATGATGAAATTGAACAACTATGACCGGTTCAATCTTCCTATTGATATGGACAAACTCGAAGAGATGATCTATAATGTTCTGATGACAGAAGGAACCGTCGAAAAGAAGAGTATTCTGATCGTAGATGACGATCCGGACTATGCGAAGATGGTCAGAAGCTGGATCAACGAGGACTATACAGTCAATATCGTTACCGGTGGTATGCAGGCGATCAAGTTTATCACCAAGAAAAATGTGGATCTGATCCTCCTGGATTATGAGATGCCTATCGTGGATGGTTCTAAGGTATTTGAGATGATCAAGACAGAGGAGGAATCAAAGAATATCCCTGTGGTGTTCCTCACCGGAAACGGCACCAGGGAGGGCGTTCTCCGGGTGATGGAGCTGGAGCCTGCCGGCTATGTTTTGAAGGGGGCTTCGAAGCAGGAACTCCAGGCTAAGATCAAAAGTGTCCTGGCAAAATACGGAAAGGGAAACTAAATGGATCGAAATAGTAACGAAAAAATAGTCGTTTTTGTTTTCTCGTTAGCCGGCTTAGGGGTGATATTTGAAAATTATCTTCTCGGATGGGAGTTTTGGTTTCCCATTATCATTCTGGTAGGGATCATTTTTCTATGGCTGGTGAACGTATCGAATCGTATTGAACAGGATTTCCGGGTTCTGTTTTATTTTATTTTTGCTGCTCTCATCGTTTTCTATCACGGTATCCATGCGAGTAGCTTTTTTGATTTAGCACTGACGACATGTTTGATGATGATAATGTGTGCCTTATTATATCGTGCCTACATGATCCGAATCCTTTTGGCTGAGTATTTTTCTCTCGTGCTGATCCATCTTTTAAATCTTCCGGGAGGCGAGCAGCTGGATTTGGACAAGCTTCTTATTTCAAGGATTTTTCTGCACATGATCATCGTTCTGATCGTATTTTTTGTCAGCGATAGAACGATTCGGGACAGAGTGGACGATGAGGAAGAAAAAAGAAAAAATGAAGAACTCCTGGAAGCAAATAATGCCAGTATGGAGGATTTTCTTTCCAACGTTTCCCATGAGCTCAGAACGCCGATCAATGTTGTCAATGGAATGTCCGATCTACTGATGAAGAAAGGCGTGCAGGAAGTTAATGCGATAAAAAAAGCCGGAATAAGACTGGCCTATCATGTTGAGGATATCCAGGATTATACGGAGTGCAAAAGACAAAATGTCTTTATTGAAAATGAAAACTATATGTGTACATCTCTTATCAATGATGTAGTCACAGCATTTAGAACGAGTGATAATACAAAAGGACTCGAATTGATCGTCGACCTGAATCCGCTGACTCCGACCATGATGAGAGGGGATATCAAAAAGCTTCATAAGATATTCCGGCATCTTTTGGAAAATGCGATCAAGTTTACCAAAGCCGGCGGAATACACGTGAGGATGTATACTGAGTCCGCAGACTACGGAGTAAACCTGTGCATAGAGATGACAGACACAGGTATGGGGATGAGCAGAAACGCTATCTGGGCCGTAAGCGATGGAATGTATCAGGCCAATAAGGAGAGAAATAGGAGCTCCGGTGGAATCGGGTTAGGACTCTTTATCGTTCACGGATTTGCTCACAGCATGGGCGGCTTTGTAAAGATTGAAAGTGAGAGAGGATATGGCACGACAGTCCGGGTCACGATCCCTCAGGAGGTGGTGGATCCCAACCCCTGCCTTGCCCTTGAGAATTCTTTTGAAGGAGCGGTTCTGTTCCACGTCAGACCGGATAAGTACAAGGTTCCGAGAGTTAGGGATTTTTATCGCAGCATGGTCGCCGGTCTGGCAAGTGGTATCAAGGTGCCGGTATATCCTGCGGAGACGGTTTATGAGGTTGAACGTCTCAAGGAAAAGATGAATGCAAGCTATATATTTATGGGGCAGGAGGAGTACGAGGAAAACAAAGGGTATTTTGAGCTGCTTGCAAGGGAGGATATCGTTGTTGCCGTATCAGCAGATCCCGGTATCAGTATCCCCGAAGGAAGCAAGGTACTGTTTATGCCCAAACCGCTGTATGCCTATGCAATAATAAAAGTCCTGAGTGAAGGCCGGAACGCAACAGGTATTGAACTGCAGGAGAGTGAGGAAAGACCGGTATTTAATGGCGTCAAGGCGCTTATTGTCGATGATGAACCGATGAATCTGGTGGTGGCGTCATCGCTTTTCAGAGATTATGAGATGGTCGTTGACACCGCGGGAAGTGGTAAAGAAGCCTTGGGTAAATATCATGATAACGATTATGATATTGTTTTTATGGATCATATGATGCCTGAAATGGATGGAGTGGAGGCGATGAAGAGGATCAAAACCATGGCGGCCGATATGGAAAAGGAAGCGATCGTGGTTGCTCTCACAGCCAACGTCGTTTCGGGTGCGAGGGAAATGTTCATCAATGAAGGGTTTGACGGCTTCATCGCCAAGCCGATAGATACTTCCGACTTTGAAAGAGTGATGAAAAATGTTCTTCCCGTGACCGGGACAGCGGAAGAGGGGAGGGATGCATGATGAAGCTGTTTAGAAACGTGATTCAGCTTTTGAGGGATCCCGACAGGGATTTTACGGAGAGAAAAGTAGTTCTGATGACGCTCATCGCTATGGTTGGTGAGTTTATCGCCCTGGTTGTTGACATTATAACCGGAGATAATCCGGTCGAGATAATCGTTATGATCGGGGCTTTAATAGGCGTTCCTGCGATCACAGCGATTTCTGTTTGGAAAAAACGGGCTTATATCGGCGGATGTCTCGTGGCTTTCGGGCTTGTGTTCGGCATCCTTCCGACTATATTCTATTTCGGAGGAGGTATACAGGGAGGTGGCGTTCTCTGGTATGTCTTTACATACATGTATATCGGTGTTGTTACTGCAGGACTTATCAGGAGGATTTTGGTAGTCCTCGCAACTATCGAGACTGTTGTAAACTTTACGGTTTTGTATTTTTACCCTGATATTGTTTTTTATCATGACCATAAGATGTCAGTGATTGATGTTGCGGTGTCGGTTATTGTAGTTGGTTTTCTT
>JAFSTZ010000258.1 GCA_017445525.1 Eubacterium sp. | reverse complement strand
TGGAAAGCGTCGTTGCCGCCGTCCCCATGCTTATGTTGGCGATTTCTCCAAGTGCATCAGCCTCATCACTTGTAAGGCCTTCCGAATCACCGCCGCCCCCCGTATCCGGAGCAGCTTCTTCCGTGGCTACTGCATCTCCGCCACCATCTTCTTCCATGCTGCCCAGAAGAGCATTGATCTCTTCCTGCGAAAGCATTCCGTCCATTGGGCTACTCCTCTCTGTAGATTGATTTTATCTTCACCGCATACGAGTCCTCATACGCACCCGGAATAGCAGAGAATTTTTTTATATTTCCGACATATACATCAAGCTCATCCTCAACGTGTGTATCAATCTTTATGATATCACCCGGAAGCAGATGCATAAAGTCGTTGACTGAGATCGCGCTCCTTCCCATGATCGCCCTGACAGGTTTCTGGGCTTTTTGGAGAGATTCTTCGATGACCTCTTTGTAGGTTCCGATCTCGGTAGTCTCATTGCTTGAATACCAGTTTTTGGTATTTAGTTTGTCGACGACAGGCTCGATAACCTCATAAGGAATACATATATTCATCAAGCCTTCGGCATTTCCTATCTTTATGTTCATCGTAATGATGGACGTCATTTCGTTTGGCGTGACAAACTGAGCAAACTGTGAATTTGTCTCTATCCTGTCAAGGATAGGTTCGATCTGCACAACAGTCTGCCACGGTTCAACCAGCATGTTGACACATACGACCATTATCCTCTCTATGATCGTAAGCTCTATCTCGGTAAAATCCCTGGCTTTATCAAGCGGTTGTCCGTCGCCTCCGAGCATTCGATCCACTATCGCATACCCAAGGCTCGTAGCCATTTCCATGATGATATTTCCCTCGAGCGGTGAAAAACTCACAACGCCCAGAAGTACCGGATTTGACAGAGAATTCGAAAACTCCTGGTATGTCGCCGCCTCAGAGTGCATCACCTCTACCTGAACATTTTTCCTTAGGTACACAGGCAGAGTAGTCGAAAGTAATCTGGCATAGTGTTCATATATGAACACCACTGTTCGCAGATGCTCTTTTGAGAATTTACTCGGTCTCGCAAAGTTGTAGTCTTTGACCGGCCTTTCGTCCTCTTCATCAACGGCGTTCGGATCAAATTCTCCACTGTTTAGTGCTGATAGGAGATTGTCTATCTCGCTCTGGGACAGCACATCACTCATAACGCCTCACCTCACCAAAATATAATAACACATTTATAAAAATATATAAAGCTATTTTTTTAAATAATTCACAGTGCCCGAAAATCAGCTAAGGAGCGGACTAAGGAACGTCACATCCACGATACATTTCGTGTTGTACTGCTCCTGAAGCTTTTTGACGCACTCTGTTCTGATCTTTGCCTGATCAAACTGTGATTTGGAGTACGAAGAAATAGTCTCTTTGATCGTATCCTCAGCATAAACTGAATTCGTCTTTATCTGCTCGCTTATATCGGAGTAGTCTTCAGCTTTCGTATTGAACGAAATCACAAGTCCTCCGAGCTGGAAGTAATGAGCGCTGTCATCTCCTTCGTCTTTTTGAAGGTTCAGAGTTTCCTTGCTTTCATATGTCACCGTAAACGGATCGAGATCCGCCATCGTGTAGTCCTGATCCTCATCTTTTGATTCTATCTCCAGATCGATGACCGAAGCGACCTTATCTATGAGATTGCTTGTTTTGTTCATAGCCGGCATAACAGAGAACACAAGCACTATCGTAAGCACAAGGTTCACAACTGTTGCAGCCATGATCACAACTGTAAGGATATTCTTCTTCATGTTTTTCGCTCCTATGTTACTTATTGATTGGTGTAGATCCTGAACTCAACCCTACGGTTACGAGCCCTGCCCTTGGCAGTCTTGTTTGAAGCAACCGGATCATACTCTCCTCTTCCGGTCGTCTCCGCCGAGTGCGGATCTATTTTTTTCTTTCCGGCCAAATACTCAAACACAGTTGTCGCTCTGGCCGTAGAAAGCCACATATTGTTTGGATATCTGCCACCCGGTGTCGTAGGAACGTTGTCCGTGTGACCTATGATCCTGATCTGATTTTTTTTGTATAGCTTCAGGATGTCTCCAACCTTGTCAAGCAACGGCTTTGTGGAGTTGCGGATGTCCGCAGATCCTGAATCAAAAAGCAGCGCACCGTTTAGCGTGATCTGGACATATTGGTTTTTTTTGTCCATATTGACATTGATATCGTCGTCGATATTTTTGTCCTGTGCTTGCTCTTTTACATCGTTGTAAACTTCTTCATTTTTCGCCTTTTGTTCGGCAGCCTGTTTCGCCTCGACAGCTTCCTCGGTTGCCTTGTCTATATCCTGCGCATCCTTCTCGCCGGGCTTTTTGTCGTCCTGCTGCTGACCGGTCTGTCCCTGCTGGTTTTGCTGTTGCTCGCCCGTCTGGCCCTGCTGGTTTTGCGAATCAGAATTATCAGGCTTTGTTTTGCTTTCTCCGTCGTTGGAATCCTGACCGCCATTATTGTCTTTTTGCCCTGATTCGCTGCTTTGCGTACCGGGTTTGACATCGTCCTGCTCCTGTGTGGCGTCGTCGTCTTTGCCGGAGCTTGCAAACTCGTTGAAATAATCAGATATTGCAACGATCTGCTTTGTTCCGCTGTCGATAAACGGCCCCTGACCGATCGAATCCCCTCCGCCGTCAAAAATGTTTATACTCTCACTCATGGATGTGACGAGCTGTTCGTACTTGTCCGCATCTACGGTTGACATCGAAAACAGCAACACGAAGAAACACAAAAGCAGGTTCATCAGGTCGGCAAACGTGTTTATCCAACCGCCAGTGTCGGCTGCTTCTTCCTCTTCTATATTTGCCATTAACCCTCACCACCTTGGCCTTCTTCTTCTCCGACTCCGCCTCTGTCAGCGGGTGCAAGGAAGGATTTAAGCTTTTCTTCGATGACACGCGGGTTCTCTCCTGCCTGTATGGAAAGGATACCCTCACTGATGATGTTCATCATCATTATCTCTTTTGAGTTGATGGCACGAAGCTTGGTTGCCATCGGTATACAAAGCCAGTTCGCTATAAGCGAGCCGTACAATGTCGTGATCAACGCGACCGCCATGTTCGGTCCGATAGAACTCGGATCGTCGAGGAGCTTAAGCATGTTGATAAGACCGATAAGTGTACCGATCATCCCCCACGCAGGACCCATTCCGGCGAACGCTTCCCAAAATCCGCATTTTTGCGAATGTCTTGCGTTTATGGCACCGATCTCTGATTCAAGAATGGATGAAACTAATTCCTGGTCGGTACCGTCGACTATGAGCATGATGCCCTTTTTCATAAATTCATTGTCAATGTCTCCCGCAGCCTCCTCAAGCTGAAGAAGTCCCTCTTTTCTGGCTACGTTTGCAAGATCGATGATCTTGTGAATAACCTCTGCGATATCATATGTAGGAGGCTTAACGCCGATCATGAACGACTTAAGACTGGCAACCCATCCGCCAATCCCGTCTGACTGGATCAACATACACATAAGCGCTCCGACAACAACGATAAGGAATGAGGGCATATCCCAGAAGTTTCCGAGCGCCGCAAATCCCTGATCACCGGATACGATACCGTATATAACGGCGGCCGCACATCCGACAAGACCACCGACTGTAGCTATATCCACTACCTACACCACCTTTTATAGAATATGGATCTCTCGTCTCGCCGCAACGACGAGTTCTTTGATCTCCTGTCTGCTTTCTTTTACCATGACCTTTTTGCCGGTAGTAAGAGTAATGACGGTATCAGGCGTTTCCTCAACTGATTCGATAAGGTCGTCATTGATACTGACGATAGTTCCGTTCATACGGGTAACATCTATCATTTGTCACACCTCCTGCCTATTTCTTCGCATAGGTCTGATAACTATACTATATTATCACAAAAATGTTTTCTTGTAAAGGAAAAAATCATATCAAAAAGAATTTGAGAAAACCTGTTTGTATAACATCAGTAGGCACCTGTGCATCCTGCGCAGGTGCCTACAATTTATAAAGAGTTAATCATTATCTCTTGAGGTTTACAAGCTCCTCAAGCATTGAATCCGATGTCGTGATGACACGTGAGTTTGCCTGGAATCCACGCTGTGTAGTGATCATGTTTGTAAACTCGTTTGCAAGGTCAACGTCTGACATCTCGAGCGCTCCGACTGAGAATTTACCAACCTCACTGATATCGATTCCGATACCGTCGAAGTCTCCGGAGTTCTTTGTAGCTGAGAAAAGTGAGTTTCCCGCTGCCTCAAGTCCGGATGGGTTTGCAAATGTCGCAACCGCTATCTGTCCGAGAAGGTTTTTGTCACCGTTTGAGTAAACACCGAAGATCTTTCCATCAGTCTGAACTGAGAAGCCGTTGAGTGAACCTGCGGCATTACCGGTTCCTTTTCCATCCTCTGTACCACGGGTCGGTTTTACGTTACTTACGCCGTCCTGAGCGTACATTGTGAGGCTGCCCATGTTGAGAAGAACACCACCTGTTGTGTCTTTTCCCGATTCAGTTCCTCCGGTGATATCACTGTCTGCCACAAACTGGCTTTCATTTGCATCGTCTCCTCTTTGAAGTCCGAGACGAATTCCGGTCTGCGCTTCCTGAGTGTCCGATTTTGCCGAGGTAGTTGCATTATCTCCTACCCACTCAAACTCGCCTGATGCACCTGAGAACTTGATTCTCGGCCATCCATCCGCAGTTACCGGATTTGCCGTAGCTGCCTGATAAGCTCCCGGGGTGATAGTAATTGCACCTGAGTTGTCAACCGAATATGTATATGATTTTCCGTTAAGGCTTATATGCATACCTTTCAAAGTTCCGAGCTCTGTACTGTTTGTTGCATGCCAGTTTCCGTTTGTATCCTGTTCACGAAGAAGGGATTTGCCGTCAGAGCCAAGTATATCGGTA
>JAFSTZ010000257.1 GCA_017445525.1 Eubacterium sp. | reverse complement strand
TTTTTCTACATCAAATCCTATACCGTTATCGCATATCTCGACCCTGTGAGCATCTCCCTCATATCTCGTGCGGACGAGGACCTTGCCCTCCGGCGGGTCTTTCTTTCTGATACCGTGACGTACTGCGTTTTCGACCAGTGTTTGCAGACAAAAAGCCGGTATAAGAAAATCCGTATCCTCTGCATCTACCTCAAAATCAACCTGTCCATCGAAGCGAAATGCTTCCACTTCAAGATAGCTTCTGACCGTGGCAAGTTCTTTCTCAAAATCCACACAATCTCTCGCAGACAGGACATCAAGACTTCCCCTGAGATATCCCGTCAGGCTTTTGAGCGCTTTCTTGGAACCGTCGATATCCTCATCAAGACCATAGTATATACCGGTAAGCGCATTGTAGATAAAGTGCGGTTTTATCTGGTTGTGGAGCAGACGTATGTTCTCGTCAGCGACCCATTTTTCACGTTCTCGTTCGCGTGCGGCGAGCACAGCCGTATAATCCATCATATGTGAGACAAACGTCAGAATAACTGCGACGGTAGTAGCGATGATAGTCAGTGACAACCCGTATTTGAAAACCTGCAACCCCAGCGACAGCATAGGAAAGATCAGTGCAGAGCAGACGGCAAATCTCTCCAGATTCGTCATAACACCAAAGAAATTCAAGATCAGAGCCAGGATCAACACCACGCCGAGTATATAAGTAAAGCTGATCAACCAACTCCCCGGCAAGCGATAATACCGGTTCTCATCATCAAAATCATACAAAAAAGGATACACTGTATTTATCAGGATCAGAACAACCCCCGTAAGGCTGATACCATACTCCATCAGGCGCCAATTGCGTATGGACACGCTCTCTCTGGTCTCTATCAATCCTCCGAAATACGATACACCGAAGATGATCAACATATACCCTGCCACAAAGACCAGGAAATTGGCTATCCTCACTATAAAAAAAGCTTCCGGGCCCATCTGCCCCCGGAACAAAACCGCCAGTATATCCACTACCAGAAGAATGCCGTCAACCGTGATGAACCTTATCAATCCGTCCGTTTTTTTCTTGTCAGCCCACCTGGTCTGCCATATCACGACGATGGCAACTATACAAAAAAATGCTCCCCATCCCTCTATGACCACCTGTATGATGTGAGGAAGATCAATGTTTTCTATGCCGGCACCCATCAGGAGTCACCTTTGGACAAAACCTTCATCTTGCCTGTCGCTATGATATACACGATAAACGGTACATATGTAGACAACGGCAATACAAATCCCAGGTATTTGTATGTCTCAGACTGAACCAAAGTATTGAATACCGAATGATAGGTTACAGCCAGAGTCAGCAGGGCAAATGTCCCACTGTAAAAAAGCTTTTTTCTTGTCTTGACAAACGATATCCCATATCCCACAAACGAAGTACATATACCGTGCATCAAGCCGGATGCAAATCCCCTGATAACGGCCCAGAATACACTTACGGTAGCTATATTCTGAGTCAGAATGATCATATTTTCCAAGACCGCAAATCCCACTCCGACAGCGAACGCAAGCGGGATCAGTTTGGACTTGTCCGCATTAAACAAAAATGCATAGTACAGTATCGGCAATGCCTTTATGATCTCCTCAGCGACAGGTGTCAGATTGGTAGTGACATAATACAAGTTTCCACCGACAAAATGCCTGATGTAACCGTTGACTCCCGCAGCAAACAGGCAGCAAAAAACCCCTATAAGCAGATACCCCATAAGGAGTCTTGAGCGCCCGGTGAGAAGAGGAAGCATCAAAAGAATAGGAACAATGATGCATATGAATAATATATATATCATGCTGTTGTCCATTTGGAAGCCTCTTTCTTTATCAATGGTACGATCACTATACAGCAGATCGAAATAACTATACCCGATATCAGCATCATAATATCCAAAGACAGGATATCTCCTGATATAAACACTGTCACAGCCAGACACAGTACAAGCGCTACGGCATTGTATCCGCGTATACAGCGCACTACTCCATAATCAACGTCGGGGAAGATAAGATGTTTGAGATGATACCTTGAAGCCAGTGCCACAAACAAGACAACCACTGCATATGACACATTCTTGCTTATGGTTCCTCCAAAGAAACACACGGGAACAAAGCCGGCTATGATAAGGACAGGCGCCAGCCAACTGATGATACGATACTTGATGAACTCTTTATCGCCGTCATCAGTCAGGGAGTCGATCATACCGAAGTTTGCACTGAACAAAAACAAAAAACAACCCAACATCCCCAGCATCCCTACATGAAAGACATCAGGATCATCGCCCTTGGTTATAAACTGCAATATAACATATATCCGACTGACCATCATACAGGCCATCACCAGAACCACCATCTTCAGATAAAGCGGCTGACGTCTGATGAGTATCGTAAAAAAACCATAGATGAATCCTATCTGGGATGTAAGAAGGATTATGAGATTTGTAACTATCTCAATAGTCATAAAGCTCCTCCGATCACTTTTATCCTTTGATGATAACACATTTTCTATCTTTCGTCAACTATTTAAGGAAACACTGATCACATCAGCGTTTCCTTAACAAGAGATCGGATATTACGGATGCTCTGATCAATTCAGTGTATCCGTATTTTTTTGTTTACGCTTTCTTTCTGCCGCTACTCCTGCTATGGCACTGATTATAGCCAAAAGGATTATCCCTGCTATGATCCCTATACTTTTATTGGCAAACACGCTTGCAAGAAAAGTTTCATCTGTGGTGCTTCTGATCTTCTTGGATAGTGACCCGGTATTTGACTTAAAAAACTTATCATACTCGTATTGTGTTATATTTTCGAGTATCTTGAAGGATTTGCGGGAACGGACACCTATATTGGATCCGTCAAGCAGTCCTCCCGAGTGTACGCGTGACTCGGGATCAAAGTAGACATCATCTTTTCTGTCACCGCTTCCCCTATTGTCATACACCTTCATCACGCCCTGGAAGTTGATGTCGGCATCGTGATCAAGGTATACGCCGCCTCCGTTCTCGCCTGCCTTGTTGTTGCGAATAACACAGTTTATGAAGTGTATATCATCATCATCGGCGTAGAATGCACCACCGTGCTTGTCAGCTGAATTGTTTATAAATGTGCACTCTCTGATCACAGCGCCGTCGTCGTCCTCGACAAATATACCGCCGCCCTTTTCACGGGCATAGTTGCCGTCAAAGGTGCAGTTTTTGATCTTGAGATTGCCCCTGTCGATGTAGATTCCGCCGCCTGAGTTGTCATTTGCCCTGTTGCCAATGAATTGTGAATCCTCGATCACGATATAACCGTTGCCCTCATCGGAGAATATGCCTCCGCCGTAATCCTCGCTCTCGTTTCTTCTGAAGATACAGTTTCTGATGCGCACCCTGCCGCCGTTTACATAGACGCCGGCTCCGTTGGTATTGCTCTTCGCATCTCTGGTCTTGTTCCTGAACACGTGCACATTTTCTAAGAAAAGCTTTGAGCTGCCGCCGTTTACGTAG
>JAFSTZ010000256.1 GCA_017445525.1 Eubacterium sp. | reverse complement strand
GATAAAGGCCTTGATAATCGATGATATAAACAAACTGGAGGAGCAGATCGTATGCCTCGATGGAAAGAATTAAAACGGTTTTGCGATCGTGATGGGTGGGAATTGTATAAAGATACAGATCATTATTTTTATCGTAAAATAGATCCTGATGGAACTGTGCGAAGAACGAAAGTATCTAAAGGGAGCGGAGAGATCCACTCACATATGTGGAAAGAAATTCTAAATAAACAACTGAGAGTTTCTGAAGAGTATTTTAATGAAAAGGTTTGAGTTCTGTGTGACGGCAACAACGACGTGAGGCAGGCGTCTGTAGATCGCCTGCCTCTGTTGGAGAGTATTATCATATTTGAACTTATCCTCTCTGTTGTTCTGATCTGACCATGTTGTATTCTTAAGCATTGTACAGATCTATGGTTTTAGTCATATCGAGCTTTATCTCGCCCTCGTCGTTTTCATTGATGTAGATGAGTGCATATGTTATCTCTTCATTGTTTGAAAAAGATGTTATCTCAGCGATGAAGCAATAGTCAGTTTCGTTGGTCGTTCTTGTAGCGAGTATCCCAAGCGGCTTGTAGTTTGCTCCGTCCAGACCTTCTACGGCTTTATTAAAAATGTAACCTTCTTGTCTTGAGATAAGTGGTGTGTCAGTTTCGTTCCAGTCGTCCGGATCGCCTTTATAGTAAGTCTCCATATCGGTGTCGATGATATTGGCGAGTACGGGCTGTCCGATCAGGTTATCATGTATCTCGAGGATTGAGTAAGTTGCCTTTGCTCCGGGCATAATACTTGTTCTGCGGCAGAATACTCTGTAGTCAAACCCTTCGCTTTCTCTTTCGGCAAGTACTGCCAAAGCTTCGTAGTAAATATCCTCATCGAGATCTGAAGTCGCCGTCTCTACAGCTGCTTTGATGTATTCATTCGCCTCCGGATTGTACGGTGCCTTCCAGCCATCTCCTCTATAATACCAGTTACCTCTCAGGTATTTGTAGCCGTCTGTCTGATCGTCTTCAGCCGCGCCCCTGTAGTACCAGTGTCCTGACCTGGCTCCGGCATCCATAACCGGTGTGATTGCGAGTGCCATTGCACAAGCGAATGTGATTGCTACTGCCTTTTTTACAATAATCATAGTTTTCTTCATCATAGTGATACCCTCCTTTGTTTTGGCGGCTAAGCTTTTTTGCTTGCCTTGTGTTTTTGTTGTTGTATGCACTATATCACAGGGAGTATCCGTCTTCAACAGATCCGACACGAGCGGTAGGTATATAGGAATGAGCGGAGTTTTGGTTTAGTTGATAGCATATTTTTCAGAAATATATCAAAAACGCTCTTGACATTTTTCTGACAATATCGTAAAATATAGATAACTGTGGGGCTTTATAGTCTTTTGTCTGGGACTTAAGTCATGCAGATAACTAAATATAAGGAGGTGCACCGACGTGCCAGTGCTGTTCTACGTAGTAGCGGCTGTCGTTGTATTGATCCTTTTGGTCGTGGCGTTTTTGATCGGAAGAAAGAGCGGTATCACTTATGAAAACCGCCTGAACGAGTCAAAGATTGGGAATGCTGATGAGAAGGCCAGGGAGATCATCGATGAAGCTTTGAAGACAGCCGAGAACAAGAAACGAGAAGCGCTGCTCGAGGCTAAAGAGGAAAACCTCAAGGTTAAAAATGATCTGGATAACGAGATCAAAGAGCGAAGAGCAGAGATTCAGGAATACGAAAAGCGCGTACTAAGCAAAGAAGAAACTCTGGACAAGAAAACGGATGCACTCGAGAAACGGGAAAAAGCCCAGCAACAACGTGAGAAGAGCTTTGAGAAGGAAAAGGAGCGTGTTGAAGAGCTCCGTCAGAGCCATATGCGCGAGCTGGAGAAGATTTCCGGTCTCACCTCTGAACAAGCAAAGGATTATTTATTAAAACAGGTTGAAGAAGACGTAAAACATGAAACTGCAGTACTGATCAAGGATATGGAGCGCCAGGCGAAAGAAGAGGCGGACAAGAAGGCGAAGGAGTACATCGTCACCGCTATCCAGCGTTGCGCTGCCGATCATGTATCAGAGTCGACGATCTCGGTAGTACCATTGCCGGGTGATGAGATGAAGGGACGTATCATCGGTCGTGAGGGTAGAAATATCAGAACCCTTGAGAATCTGACAGGTGTTGATCTGATCATAGATGATACACCGGAAGCCGTTATTCTTTCAGGCTTTGATCCGGTCAGAAGAGAGATCGCCAGGGTTGCTTTGGAGAAGCTTATCATAGATGGGCGTATCCATCCGGCTCGTATCGAGGAGATGGTTGATAAGGCTAAAAAGGAAGTCGAGACCATCATCCGCGAGGAGGGCGAGGCTGCAACACTGGAGGTAGGCGTTCACGGTATCCACCCGGAACTGGTTCGTCTGCTCGGTCGTATGAAGTATCGTACCAGTTTTGGTCAGAACGCTTTGAAGCATTCCATAGAGGTGGCTCAGTTGTGTGGACTGTTGGCTGCCGAGGTTGGTGCGGATGTGCGTACTGCAAAGAGAGCGGGCTTGCTGCATGATATCGGTAAGTCTGTTGATCAGGAGATGGAGGGAACTCACGTACAGATCGGTGCTGACCTGTGCCGCAAGTACAAGGAGACGCCTTTGGTCGTAAATGCTGTGGAGGCTCATCACGGAGATGTAGAGGCCGAGAGTATGATAGCTGTGCTGGTCCAGGCAGCGGATGCGATATCGGCAGCAAGACCGGGAGCCCGCCGCGAGACGATGGAGACATATACCAATCGTCTAAAGCAGCTTGAGGATGTTGCAAACAGCTTCAAGGGAGTAGATAAATCTTTTGCAATTCAGGCAGGAAGAGAAGTTCGAGTGATCGTTGAACCGGATCAGATCAGTGATGACGAGATGGTCATCATGGCTCGTGAGATGTCCAAGAGGATAGAGGACGAGCTTCAGTATCCGGGAACTATCAAGGTAAATATTATCAGAGAATCAAGAGTTGTTGATTATGCGAAATAATTCGTTGTTTTATTCAAAGAGCCCATTGCATGCAGATGGGCTCTTTTTCATGCCCTCAGATCAAAGCTATACCTCTTCATATCCCCCACCGGCGCCTCCGCCCCCAGGAAATCCTTCACGATATCAACGTCCATTTCCTTTGGATTCATAGTGCCCTGGAAGGCGAACCCCTGCTCATTTATAGCATCCTTGAGCATGTCCATGTTTCTGGAAAACAGCGCAGATGTCTTGTCGTTATCCGTATAGAACGCCGCCGTGACCGCGGTGTTTTCTTTTGTTATATGTATGTCGAGCGTGCCCAGGTGATCCATATCGAGATGCAGCACGGCTTTCAGTTTGTTTGGATTTTTCTTCAGTGATTCCTTGCGTGTCATGACGTACAGATCGCCGTGAGCGTTCTGGTTCTGCAGCTTTATCGGAAGCTGGATGTATTGAAAAGCGTCGTTCAGAGTTTTCATAAAGTCGAGATTCTGGTTCATATCCTTGGCATTCTCCGAGAGCCCCTGGAAGAGATCCTTGCCAAGTGTATTTTCAGAAAAATGTTCCAGCGCGGTAAACTGCGTATTCATCTTTTCATAGATACGTCTCATCGCACCGTCTTCTCTCATCTCATCCGGAGACAGTGTCCAGTTTGTCATAAATTGTGACTTGATGATGGTCTGGAAAGCCCTGTTAGATAACAGCTTGCCTGCGGTCTCATCAGGCATTTTCGGTAGCTGGTCTTTCAGTTCTTTTAACAGTTCCCTCGTTGTGGCTGTACCGTCGGCAACAGCTTTTTTCATATCATCGGATAAAGGCAGTTCTTTTATAAATGAAGAGAACTCCTCTCTTTCTTTTGGTGACAGAGAGTACCCGACCTGCTCGTGGATAAACGGTGTCCGGAAGTCGCTCGAAGCACCGGATTGTGCTACGGCGTTTTTGATGGCGCCGGCAGCGGAGTCAGTAATATTATTAAAGAGGTTTCTCATACGCGAGAGAGCTCCGTGGTTTTCCGGTTGCTCTGCGGCATCTGTTTCTTCTCCGGCCATGAGAGCTGCTTCCTCTTCGGTAACACCTTCAGTAGTGGCCGAAGTCAGAGAGAGCTTTTCGGCAAGCTCGGGATTTTTATTCCTGAGTTTTTCTGCCATCTCGGGATCTGCGTCGACAAGCTGCTTTATGGCTTCATCGAGAGGGATGGGTTTTCCGTTGGCATCCGTCAGTGCGATGTCTTCACCGCCAAGCTGCATCAAAGACTCTGATGGGATCGGCTTTCCCTCTGCGTCAAAAAATGTAGGCACCTCGGCATCGCCGGGCAGGGTTCTCTCATGTAAAAGAGCAGACTCCTCCACGGACGGATCGGAGTCAAGTGCAAGTGTGATCAGCTCGCTTCCTACCTGTGAAGCCAGTCTCGGAACCTTCTCTCCGATGGATGTCAACATATCACTGATGGAGTCCGTGAGGGAATCCATCTTGTATAGAAGCTGGTGCGAACCATTTTTATAATGCTCAAACTGTTTTACGGAGTCAGGCGTCATCTCCATCTTTAATCGATCCATGGTTATGACAGCGTCAGCGGATACATCCGGGAACTTGGAGGTAAGCCGGATGGCGTCCATGATGCTTTCTTTGGAGATGGATTTACCGTTTTCAAGAAGTGATTCAACTATGCTTAGATTTCTGTCTGACTTGGGCAGTCCGGCTTCCTCGAGAGCCTGGTCGATGGTGTCATCCATGCCGAGGAGATAGTTGTCGCCGTATGCCTTCAGAGTGATAGTATTGTCAGCGAGATCGGCCACGCGGAAGCCGGCCTTCTGTCCGATGGAGTACTGGGAAGCGTCCTCCAGTTCGCCGGTAAATGATGCGCCTTCGCCGAGGTCAAGAGTGATCTTGTTCCCATGGACGTCGCTTACCACACCCTTCAAAACCTGACCTTCATGAAGAGACAGGGTGGTATTTCCCTGCCTGTAGGTTCTGGTCCTTGCGGTCTGCGGCACGGCGCCGTTGCCGGAACCATTATTCTGGATGATATTGCTTCCAAGTATAGCCATGATTTACCTCTGTTTCCGGGTTCGTAAGGGGATTCCCAAAAAGGAAGACATGGAATCTTCTTTTTCATGAAAAATAGCAGTTACGTATATTATATCGGCATCGAATCGATAAAATATATAGTGTTTTTCAATATGAAGAAAGCGATATGGTGATAGTATATCTGAATGCTGATAAAAATGCAAGCGAATTTGTTCGTGAATAGTAACGATTACATCATCTCACATGTTAGCGTCAATATTTATCTTGATTTTAACGTATTTGCCTTGTATAATAGAAAAATGAAAAGGAGGATCGCCATGAAAAAGATCAAGTCAGTTTTTTCTTTATTTATCATTCTCGCTCTATGTGTGGGTATGTCGCCATCAGTTGTTTCGGCTGCTGCGTCGAGGGTTGAAGTTTATGTTGTCAGCGGTATCTTTGATGAACAGCAGTCCGGTGGGTTTTATCGCGAATATAAGTATGGTAAAAAAGGATTGGTTGTCAAAGAAACATATTATAATACAGCTAAGATGGTTGATGGTGTTGTAGTACCTGATGAAAACATGAAGGTATGTGATATAACTTATAAATATAATAAGAGTAATCTCTTAAAAAGCGCAGTGACGGATATCCATGCCGGTGAATCTATAGAAACAAGTAAGTATATAAATAAAAACGGCAAGAGAATACGCCAGGTACATACAGATGCTGCCGGTTATAAAACACAGACGGATTATATTTATCACATCAAAGGGTATTTGATAAGAGCCGGTGAGCATCAGTACCGGTGTGATGATAACGGACAGATGATCGCT
>JAFSTZ010000255.1 GCA_017445525.1 Eubacterium sp. | reverse complement strand
ATGATAGGATGACACATGGGTATCAGATCCGGAGTTCTCTTGGCTCCCATGATACCGGCTACCTGCGCCACTGTGAGCACATCTCCCTTTTTTATACTTCCGTTTTTTATCAATGCAAAGGTCTCGGGGTTTACGAGCACTCTCGCTCCCGCCGTCGCCGTTCGTCTGGTAACACTCTTATCCGCTACCGTGACCATACGGGCATTCCCCTCATCATCAAAGTGAGTCAGCCCGTCCGATCCGAATACAGCTCCACCCGGTTCGTCTCTTCCGGTATCCGGTTCACTTCCTGACTCATATCCCAGGATCCATCCTGCAAGTCCTTCCGCATCATCACGGTCAAAAACAGGTACAGTAACCTTTTCTGAGAAATAATCCGTCCGATCAGTAACAATGGCTCTATACACATCCGTATCCCCGGGAAGTTCAAAATCCATCCCCTCGCAAGTGATGCCTATACGGGGGATGTCAGCATACTTATACCCCTCTATCAGAACGATATCCGTATCCCTGCACTCCTCAAGCATCTCCTCCATAGTTCGCGAACAATTACTCACACGGGCACTCTTTATCGATGATGATATATACACATGGTCAGCCCCGGCTTTCTCAAATCTCCAGGTATCTTTTCCCTCTTTATCTATCTCAAAATCATGTGCGTCATGCTTGATAACCACAACCGAAAACCCCTTATCCTTGATGATCGGAACTATCTTCTCGATCAGTGTGGTCTTTCCACTGCCGGAAAAACCGGAAAACCCAAAAACAATCTTATTGTCAGACATAACATCCTTCCGTTCTAAAACTTGATATCGCTTTATTCATATAAAAATATTACTGTTTATCGTTATATCATACGTATATGATCAGTATCTTCCGAATGTACAGTTTGGATAATGACACCCCTCGCACAGCTGACAGAGTCCACCATCGCCCAGCCGTGTCAGATCTTCCTCAGTAAGCCTAAGTCCTGTGTGAATCTGCGGAAGCAGGACATCAAAAACAGTAGTCGGAAGATGTATGGCCGCACCCGGCACACCGAGTATCGGTTTATCTTCAAGATAAGCAACCAAAGTCATGTTTCCGGGCTGTGACGGAACACCATAGCTTATGATGTCAGCACCGAGCTCACGTATGGCTCCGGGCGTCAGATCATCCGGGTCGACAGACATCCCACCGGTAAATATCAAAAAGTCAGCACCTCTATCCAGAAACTCTCCTGCTGTCTTTAGTATCATACCTTTGTCATCATCGCAGATCCTGACATCGATGATCTCTCCCGGATAGTACGAAAGCTTTTTCCTGACAACAGGTTCAAAACGATCCTTCGTCCTGCCATTGTAGATCTCGGAACCCGTGATGATCACTCCGGTCTTTAAGGGCTTATATGGCAGAAGATCTATAAGCTTTTTCTCCTCACACATCCGCTCGGCATTTATGATCTGTGCCTCATCCGTAAAGAGAGGTACGATACGCATCGAAGCCAGCTTATCTCCGACCTCAACCCTGTAGTGATCCGGCAGAGTGGCGATAGTGATATCACCTATCGTATTTATCTTTTGCAAAAGATCCGTATCTACTCGAAACATCCCCTGCATATCGCTGATAAGCACCATCTTGCCCTCGGACGGCCCTTCAAAATGCGCCCCGTCTATACTCGTCATCCCGGCAAGTCGGCGGGCACAGTCCTCCTCATGCATCATCCCCGGCTCCATATCCCCTACATAGATATGCTTTTTGCCGATATTCAACAAGGTCTCGATATCCTCCTCAGCTACGACATGACCTCTTTTAAACAGAGCACCCTTGAATCCCGGCACCATCGCTGTTATATCATGGCACAGCGTCTGACCGACAGCTTCCTCAACACGTACCTTTTTCATCCTATGATCTTCTCCTTATGCTAACTAAACCATAAATCCTTCTATCATATCTCCCTGTCTGACAGGCGCGTGTCCGGCAGAAAATATCGCATAGGCATCACAGCGGATCGCACTACTGATGACCACATTGCCCTGTGAAGAGGGAACATCCAACACTATATCACCATCACGGAAGTCAACCTTTCCTCTGATAAACCGCGTCCCCATCTTGCCTATCTTTGTTATATCCGATCCTGACTTGAACCCGGTCTTTTTGTGCTCATACTCCGCAAGTCCGGCGATCTTTCTGATCGCGGGATAGCATACACACTGAAGATTTGTCAGTGATGATGCAGGGTTCCCCGAGAGCCCCAGAAAGAGTTGAGCTCGCTCCGTCCCCTGTCTTGTGACGGTCTTTTTGCCGTACGCACAGGCCATACCGGGTTTCATCGCAACACCTCTTGTAAACACCTCATACCCACAGGCCTCCATCGCATCCGGCACAAGATCATAATCACCTACCGATACTCCTCCCGTAGATATCAACAGATCACAGCTTTTCTCACCCTCACTGATAAGCTCACTTATGCCCTCGACAGTGTCATCAGTGTGTCCGAGATATCTCGTCTCCAGCCCTATACTCTCCAGCGCTGCTGCTATGGTATAGCGGTTAGAGTTTCGGATCTTCCCGGGAGGAAGCTCCTCTCCCGGCTCAACTACCTCATCACCCGTGGAGATGATACCTATTACAGGTTTACGATACACCGGCACACTCATAATTCCAAGCGAGGCCAGAGTGCCCATCATCCCGGCATCGATCCTGTAGCCCCTGTGCATCAACTCAGAACCCTTGCTGATATCTTCACCGGCTGTTACAACATTATCACCCGGTTTGTAACTCTTCTTAAGTGTAACAATATTATCCGTAAACTCAGTATCCTCGTATTTACATACGGCATCCGCTCCCGTAGGCACTGGTGCTCCTGTCATAAGACGTATAGCTTCTCCCGGGTTTATCGTGCTTTTCGGTGTCTGTCCTGCACGGATGTTCTCAACTACTTTTAGTGTAACCGGAGTCTGTTCCGTGGCTTCCTGAGTGTCCGCCGCCCGAAAAGCATATCCGTCATACGGAGATCGATCAAAGGACGGGACGTTCTCTCCGGCGATGATATCGGCGCCCAGAACTCTGCCGGCACATTTTTCTAAAGGAATCTCCTCTACCTCCACAGGCTCCGCTTTTTCTGTAAGTATACGGATTGCCTCCTGATAATCCATCTTCATGCGTTAATCCTCTCCTATAGATCCTTCATCACAAAACACTGCTCAAACTCACATATTCATGAATTATCCGCCGTTCTCACCGTTTTCTTTTTCCAGTTCCGGCTTTTCCCCTCTACCAGATTTATCACCAGCAGTACCACAGCGGATATCGCGATATTTATAAGAATCCACTTCACGGCAAGTGCATCGTTATCCGTCCTCCAGAGCTGATATACCGTAGTGGATATGGTTGCTGTTCTGCCGGGTGTATAACCGGCTATCATCGTCGTCGCACCATACTCTCCGAGTGCCCTTGCAAAAGACAGCACCATCCCCGCGATGATCCCTGTGCGACAGCACGGCAAAACGATCCTGAAAAATATATAGCTGTTACTGAGACCGAGTGTCTGACCGGCCTGTACATAGGTCTTATCAAACGCTTCAAAAGCGCCCCTGGCCGTCCTGTACATCAGCGGAAAGATGATAACTGTAGTGGCAAATACCGCCGACCACCAATCCATCGTGAGCCTGATCCCGAACACATCCAAAAACCACGCTCCCACCGGCCTCTCCGGTCCGAATAACAGAAGCAGCAGATAGCCGACCACTGTCGGCGGAAGCACCAGCGGAAGAGTAAAAATACAGTCCAGTATACCCTTGACAACCCTCGGCAGACGTATGACAAACCAGGCGGCCGCTATCCCGACCACCAGCACAACTGCCGTGCTTATCCCGGCTATCCTGATCGAATTATATAGAGGATAAAGATCCATATCTACCTCACCGGTACTTTCAAGATCAACTTCAACTACAAACAGGTAAATCCTACTCCCTCAAAAACCTTGCGGCTCTCATCCGTCCCCAGATAGTCGAGAAACTCTTTCGCCGCATCCGGGTTCCCGGATCCCTTCAAAACCGCTGCCGGATAGATTGCGCGTCCGCACATCTCCTCAGTCGCGGTATCCACTTCCTTCAGTCCTGCCGAGTATGCATCCGTGGCGTAGATGATACCACAGTCCACGGCACCCTCCTTCACCTGAGTCGTGACCTCTTTTACGTT
>JAFSTZ010000004.1 GCA_017445525.1 Eubacterium sp. | reverse complement strand
GATCTGATCACAAAGATAAACAGCAAGTATAAAAAAACGATCATCGTCTCTTCTCATATCCTCAGTGAGCTTGAGCACACGGCTCACAGGTTCGGCATCGTGCATGAGGGGATCCTGATGAAGGAGACCAGCCTCGAGGAGATGAAGGTGGAGGGAGGCAAGGTCAGTATCGAGATCAGCGATAAGGATCTTGACAAAGCGAAAAAGCTCCTCAGTGATGGCGGTATAACCATCAATTCCGTAAGTCATGAAACAGAATCCCTGGAGGACTTCTATTTCAGCCTGGTAGGCAAGGCGGAAGGAGGTGCGAGATGAAAAATGTTATATTTGCGGATATACTTCGTGTCAGCAAAAAGAAATCATTTATCATCATGCTCATACTCGAGTGTCTGCTGATCATCTTTTTAACCTTCGGTATGCTCGCGGCTATAGAGTCGATAAACAACAATCCTCAGATCACAGAGAAGATACCTCTTGATCCGACGATGACATATATGTCGACGACGGCCATGATGATAGGAGCTGTCGCACCGCTTTTGCTGGGATTGCCTATCTTTCTGGCAGTGTTTTCGGATGACTTCAGATCTCACGCTATGCAGATGGCGATAGGCACGGGATTGTCGAGGACCAGACTGATCCTGGCGCGATTCATTGAGGTGATACTGCTCGCGATCGAGGTTACGGTATTTATGCTTATTGCAGCATTTATATCAGGACTTATCCAGAAGATGCCTATGGGTGTCATCACGGATACTATCGGTATGAGTCTGATTAGCCTGATACCCATGATCTGTTATCTGGCTCTGTGTCTGATACCGGTATACGGGATGCAGAGTACGACACTGGCCATGGTGATGTATATACTTTTTACGGCGGGTGTGCCCGGGACCGTGCTGAATGCGATCCGCAACGGTATCCCACAGATTAAGGATATCCATATCGAGTGGATCCTGCCCGAAAAGCTGATAAATGATGTCGCGATCAGCGGCAAGTATTCGTTGGGGTGGATAGTCTGGATCATCGTGCCCGTGGTATATATCATCATCCCTGTTTGGCTGGCTACTGTGATCTTCAAGAAAAAAGAGTTGGAATTCTAAAAATTAACTTGACAAGTGTAGATATATTTGATACAATATAATTGTTTCAAAGATAAATGCGACTGCTCACAAGCTTCAGCTGTGTGAATGACATTGCCGGTTCGATATCCGTAGTGCCGGGGTGGAATTGTAGTCGAGTGAAGAAAGATTTTTAGGAGCGAAAGGAGGATTTACAGATGGAACCTATAGTTATAACAAGTGAAAACTTTGAGGAAGAGGTAGTAAAGAGTGACAAGCCGGTGCTTCTTGACTTCTGGGCACCGTGGTGCGGACCGTGCAAGATGCTCTCACCGGTGGTTGACAAGGTGGCAGAGGAGACTGAGGACATCAAGGTAGGCAAGGTAAACGTTGATGACAATGAAGACCTCGCGATGAAGTTCAAGACCATGTCGATCCCCACTCTGATAGTGTTCAAGGACGGCGTTGAGGTCAATCGTTCCGTAGGAGTGATCTCCAAGTCAGAGATCCTCGATCTGGTAAAGTGATATGAGTGAGATGTTTGATATCATCGTGATAGGCGCCGGTACCGCCGGGATGACAGCGGGGATCTATGCCACCCGTGCGGGCAAGAGTGTGTTGATGCTGGAGCAGACTGCATACGGTGGTCAGATCATAAATACTCCCGATATAGAGAACTATCCCGGCATAGCACATGTATCCGGATTTGAGTTCGCTCAGGGACTGTATGAGCAGGCTACAGGACTCGGTGTTTTGTACAGATCGGAGCAGGTTTTGTCAGTAACTGACGGCGAGATAAAGCGTGTTAAAACATCCGAGGCCGAGTACGAGTGCAAGGCGGTTATCATAGCTACAGGTGCAAAGAACAGACCTCTCGGACTTGAGAGAGAGCAGGAACTGACGGGTGCGGGTGTATCGTACTGTGCGACCTGCGACGGGGCATTTTTCAGGAAGAAGGATGTTGCTGTCATAGGAGGCGGAAACACTGCTTTGGAGGACGGCGCATTTTTATCGAACTACTGTAACAGGGTTTATATCATCCACAGACGTGATGAGTTCCGCGGTGATGAGAAGGATGTTGCCACTCTCCGTGACAAGGAGAATGTCGAGTTTGTCTTGGATTCGGTCGTGACGGAGATACTCGGCGAGGATATGGTTGAGGGTATCAGAGTTAAAAATGTCAAGACTGACGAAGTGAAGGATCTGTCTGTCAGAGGACTCTTCATAGCTATCGGTCAGATGCCTGACAATCAGGCTTTTGCGGACCTGGTGGAGCTGGATGCCCAGGGATATATCAAGGCAGATGAGTCGTGTGAGACAGGCACGCCCGGCATATATGCGGCGGGAGACTGTCGCACCAAGACCGTTCGTCAGCTGACGACGGCTGCTTCCGATGGTGCGGTTGCCGGTCTGGCAGCGGCCAGGTATGTAGGATAGGTGATAGGACAAGGAGACTGTTTATGAGAATCAAGAGAGGTATTTCCGTAGTCGTTATCGCTTGTTTGATAGCAGGGAATCTGTCTGTCATAACCCCGGCTTCGGCAGGGAAGGCATCGACGATAAAGCTTAACTGCACTAAAGCAGCTGTCAGTGTGACTCATGAAAAGCAGTTGACATTGAAGAAGCTTTCAAAGAAACAGAAAAAGAATGTCAGATGGTCTTCATCCGATGAGTCGGTCGCTACGGTTTCAGGAAAAGGTCTTGTTCAGACATGGAAGCCCGGTAAAGCCTCGATAAAAGCAAAGTATAAGAATAAGACATATACATGTAAGCTTACCGTGACAGGGCCGGCTGACGGAAAGTTTTATCTGCCGCTCACCTCGTCGGATGCCACATCGGATACTACTGCAACTTGGATATATAAAGACAGCTGGTTTACCGAGTCGTCGACGATATATGAGAGAGAGCTTGCCAGGCTTTCAGCTACTCTCTGCTGGGCATCGACGCCTGCAAGGGACAAGTCCGATGAGGAGCAGTCCTTCTATCTGAGGAGATGTTTGACAGCCCTCGGATTTGGGGATTTTTATGTAAATGATGACTATAAGAAGAAGCCTGACAAGATGACGTTCGGGGTTGCCTATGCTTTAAAGACTGTAAAGAAAGGGAAAAAGAGATACACTCTGATAGCAGTGGTTCCCAGGAGTTCGGGATACGGTTCGGAGTGGGTATCAAATATGACTCTTGGCTACGGGCCGGGAGACCATGAGGGCTTTACCCGTGCGAAGGAGATACTTCTTGAGGGACTGACCAAGTATCTGAGCGATCAGTCCGTAAAGGGAGATATCAAGTTGTGGTTTGCGGGACACAGTCGCGGAGCCGGTACATGTGCGCTGGCAGAGGCTTATCTCGCCGATCATCCGGAATCGCTTCCTGACGAGATTTCACTTCAAAGAGAGGATATCTACGGATATAATCTCAGCACGATACACGCGGCTACTTTTTCCTCGCAGGAGGACAG
>JAFSTZ010000029.1 GCA_017445525.1 Eubacterium sp. | reverse complement strand
TGACGGGAGATGAGCTTGAGCATGTTAAGAAGATCGCTTCCGATGAGCTTGATGATGCGGCGAAGACTATGCTGTCGCATTGGGATGAGATAAAGGAGATCATCGCCGAAGGAAAAGAGGTTGAGGAGATCATTCTTGATTTTGAGGAGGATCTTGATGGGGAGGAGAGTGAGAATCTGATCTTTGACACCTGCAATACTGCCATGGCGGAGTGCCTGAAGACAGTTAAGTACGGGAAAGTTTCAAATATGATACGGCGAAGGAATTCCTTACTACCGAGAAGATAGAAGCTGTAGTCGAATTTGAGGAGAAGCACGGAACCAAAGTCGTAAATACGGAGCTGATGGAGGGGTACCGGATCGTCGGCAAGGTTCTGAAGGCTCAGCTGCGATGAAAGAAATATATGAAAAGGATCTTAATACTCTTACTCTTGATGATGATGAACAGGATACAGAGGAGGATGCCGAGGAAGAGGATTCAGGAGATGGAGAGGATGGATCTGATGCCGCATCCGGTGATGCCGTAGACACCACAGGCTCCAACATCGGCGGCGGATCGATAGCTATCATCGTATCCGCAGTCGCACTCGTAGGATTTATCATCGGCATGATCTTCATGTTTTTTATCAGAAAGAAGAGGACTGTTATTTCCGGCGACAGGAAGGAGGATACAAAGCAGCAGTAGAGCGGTGGATGAAATTCAGCAGTGAATAGTAATAAAAAAAGAAAATTTAAAAAAAATAGTTGTCAATTTGCTATATAACTGTTATACTACACTTGTGTAACAAATTGAATGATGTGTGATGCATTGAAAACTGCCGGCTATATCAGGTCGGACAGTTTTTGTGTTGTTATTTATGTGAGAGGAAATACGGATGCAGCGGATCAAACAGCGTATCGCTATACTTCTTATTCTGGCACTGGTCCTGACCTGTGCCTCTGTTAAGGTTTACTCTTTGCCGGCTTACGCTGATTCGGTTGTCCCGGGCAGCGATTTGAGC
Organism: Eubacterium sp.; assembly: GCA_017445525.1. GTDB lineage: Bacteria > Bacillota > Clostridia > Lachnospirales > Lachnospiraceae > Eubacterium_F. The sequence continues at coordinate 3,353 of JAFSTZ010000029.1, read as the reverse complement.
TCATATACCGGCGATGATAACCTTGCAAAAGATCACGTGATAACCGGTCGTGTATCGACACCGGAGGGAAAGCCTGCCATAGCTCAGGAGGTCCGTGTAGAGAAGCAGATCAAGTATCACGCTGACTTTGATGATATCCGTACCGCCTGGGTGACTTATGATACAGCCTTGACTGACGAGAACGGAGAGTACAGTATCCCGGTGGCTTCATATCGTATCTACAGAGTTGCAGCCGGGGGATCGCTGTCAGTACATACCGATCCGATCTGGATCAATGACAACGATGCCACTTTGAATATCAACATTTCTTTTCATACTCTGCAGGGGATGGTCAGGACTTTCGGAGGCAATCCCGTTGCGGATACTTATGTTACTCTGAAGAAGCTCAATCCCATCGCAGATAAGCCCGATGAGGCTGTGGTTGTATCAGATGTTTTCGGTGAAAACGGAGAGATGCTCACATACGCAGATACGGCTACGGGAGATGCTGTTTATGTGGATCCGGTCGAGGACAGTGCGTATGAGGACGACATGGATTCGGTTGCCACGGATGCGGAGGGTGTGTTCACTTTCGGAGAGCTTCCGCCCGGTGAGTATCTGGTCATGGTCGGACATATGGGACTGGTTGTGCGTCGTATCACCCTGACCGGGAATGACTTTGTACCGATCATCATAACCGATGATCAGGCTCTGATAGAAGAGTACAGCGAAGGTGTGATAGAAGAAACTGAGATGATGGAGGGAGACTACGGTACCGAGCTCGATCTGCCCGGAAACCTCGTACCGACACCTACGCCGAAGGCTCCGCCTATGGCTGTGCCGAACATGAACGGTCCGAGATTGTTTGACGGCGAGACCATTTATACTGATTATGCTTATACACTTGATGACTACGCTATGCTCCAGTATAGAAATGTTCCGAGAGTTTCTTATGAGAAATATCTCGAGCTGGTCGACCCCGCACGCGATACAACCAGGGGTATGAAGTATCTGCGCGTGGATAGTTACAGACCTGTGAATGAAGAGGCGTTTACCAAGCTCTATCAGTCCATGATCGAGTCGTATTGCAGGGCGGTAGGAAAAGCGCCGGAGGAGAGTGTTCTCTACGGTCAGGCAGGTGTGATACTGAAGTGTGCAAAGAAGTATGAGATAGATCCGATATTCCTGACTACGCAGACGTTCCACGAGTCTGCATACGGGACATCACGTCTTGCTTCCGGTATAACGATAGACAGTGTTGCGCTCCCCGGATATCCGAGAGACAGCCACGGAAGATTCGTGACCAAGCCGCTGGACAAGCCGGCCACGGTGTATAATCTCTATGGAATAAAGGCTTACGATGCCGATCCTATGGTGGGAGGCACATCGTATGCTTACTACAACGGATGGACTACGCCGAAGAAGGCGATAGAGGGGGCGGCAGAGTACCTGTACGGCAACTACATCCACGGTGATTACCAGCAGAACACGCCGTTCAAGATCCGCTTCTCGTTCCGCGAGCGCATCTGGCATCAGTATGCTACCGGCCCGACCTACGCTGAGGACCTCGCTCGCTATATGATCTCCATGGCAGGAGTCTATAGCTCGGACGCCAAGTTCACCTATGACCTGCCGCGTTATAAGTAACTTTGACCGAGCTTACTGCCTGATGCGAGTCAATCTCAACTTTTTCATCCGTTCAGTAGCATACCTGATTCTGTCAGAATAATATATAACCATGCTGTATAAAAGAAATGAGCAGTGGTGCTCTGCTGAGGAGGCTGTCTTGAACGCCGGTGCGCAGACTTGGTCTTGTCAAGCCGCACACCGCTGCGTTCAAGAATGGTGCAAACGGACCTCCGAACAGAGTATCACTGCTCATTTCGAATCTTAGAATTTATATATCTTTCTTACCGAATCTCTTCTGATACGACGGGCTCTCGAAAAAGTTGTCGATCGACCGCACCAGCAGTCTCGGTGACATTGATTTCAGCAGATAACTCTCTATGTTCAGCTTCGATGCCTTCATCACGTGCTCCTTATCGCTCTTTGACGTGAGGAACATGATCGGTATATCCCTGATGGTCGGCTCTGATCTGAGCATCTCCAACACTTGCATACCGTCTACGATCGGCATCTCCACATCGAGAAGTATCAGATCCACCCTTTCCTTTACGAGAAATGTTATGGCGCTCATACCTGAGTTACACATATAAACGTCGTATCTTTGCAGGAGTGATTTCTGCAGAGAGTGGAGAGAAGCGGGGGTGTCATCGACGATCAGGATCCTTTTCTTGGCCTCGCCGCCTTCCTCGTCTGCGATGATACGGTTCATATCAGAGACGAGCTGCTGTACATTTATAGGTCGCGGATAGGTTTTTGTGATGATATCCTGAGGGATAAACTGATAGATATCCTGCAGCTCATCGTCGTGACCTATGATGAGGAAACGTGGATTGTTCATCAGTACGTTTTCTTTGATAAATGAATACTGATCGCGAAACTCCTTGCCGACATTCTCCTCGTCGAGATAGAGGATCCAAAACGGCTGCAGTACTCCGGTTCGCCTGATCTCATCCTCTATCATAGGAACAGTCTCTGTCTTGAACCCATCATGCTTCAGGCCGTTGGCAACGGCGTTGTACATGAAGCTTCTCGTATTTCCTATCAGCAGTACATCCTTGTCCATATTGCTTTACTCCCTATTCTCTTCGTACCATGCCAGGACCGCATCGCGGTCAACATTTCTAACATGCTTATATAGTGTATCATACTTTATTTGTTGTGCATCTGTCAAGTCATAATCTTTGAGCATCATCAAAACACCTTCTGCATTGCCGAAATCAAAGGAGTCTACAAGCTCTTTTACGGAGCCTATCGCATCGGCAAACATATCATCCGGTATGGGCTCGCCGGCGCTCTCGCTGCCGGAGACTTCCTTCAGTGCATTTACAAAAGGTCTCAGCTTCTCTGAGTAGCTTTCATACAGATTCAGCAGGTCATCCGTCTTTTCATCGATGGCGGAGGCGTTCTCAGCATCACCGCATTGCTCCAGATACTTGGCATCATCTGAGAGCTTGGTTGCGCCTATCAGACGCGCTGTGCTCTTCAGGGCATGTACCTGTACGGTGTAGTTTCTGTAGTCTTTTTCACGCCAATAACGCTCGATCTCAGCCGGTTTGGTCTCCAGAGTCTGGATAAAGTCTCTGAGTGCATCAGTCAGCGTCTCATCATCTATACAGTTTTCTATGGCGACGGAGTAGTCTATCCCTTCAAGGTTCATAAGTACGTTGTGGAGCGGATCCTCGGACTGTGTATCTTCAGCGGTTTCCTCATCCTGAGTATTCATGCCATCATCTGCAGTAGAAGAGTAG
>JAFSTZ010000254.1 GCA_017445525.1 Eubacterium sp. | reverse complement strand
CTGCGCTTACGCTACTTTCTACCGGGGTGTCGGCACTTGATACGGTCGGGATGAACCTGGGTTACGTGCAGGATGATACCAGATATAAATATCCCGGCACGGAGACATTTGTCCAAAACGAACACAGGGATACCTACAGGGGACTCACCACTTTGAGGGATGATCTTCTCGATTCTATAAATGTCATCTCCGTAAAGACTCTCGTGCAGATCACTCCGAGGGTTAGTTATGATTATCTGAAGCATCTGGGATTTACGACGCTGGTTGACGGGTATTCGGATGAGTCCGGGAGCAAATCCACCGATATGGCGCTGTCGCTGGCACTCGGTGAGCTGAAAAACGGTGTGAACAATCTGGAACTGAGTCTGGCATATGCGGCTGTCGCAAACGGGGGAATTTATCACAATCCTCTGCTTTATACCAAAATAGTTGACCGCGAGGGTAACACACTTATAGACAGATCGGACGATGAGGGGACCAGAGTGATGAAGGATTCCACTGCCTGGCTGATAGGAGATGTGATGTATGAGAGTGTCTCGGAGGGGCGTCCGGATAGTATGAGCTTCAAGAAGTCAGACATGGCCATAGCCGGCAGATCCGGGATGTCGGGTGAGCACAAGGATCTGTGGTTTGTGGGATATACACCGCACCTGACCGCCGGAATCTGGAGCGGTTACGACCAGGGCAAGGAGATGATCGAGACCACATATCACAAGGATATTTGGAAAAAAATCATGGGCAGGATCAGCAAGGAACAGGAAGTTGTCAGATCTTTTGAAATGCCCAAAGGAATCACCTCGGCGAAGATATGTACCAAGTGCGGGAAGCTTGCTGTTGACGGACTGTGTGACAACACTGTCGGAGGCGACTGTGTCCGTACGGAGCTTTTTACCACAGAGACTCTGCCGACTGCCAACTGCGACTGCCATGTTAAGTGCAGGATCTGTCGCTCATCCGGACTTCTGGCGGGGGATGCTTGTCCCGAGGAGGATGTGTATGAGGCTGTCTATCTGCTGAAAAAGGATGAGGATCCGGCAGCGGGGATCACTCTGGATGCACCGGCCATCATGCCTGATTATCTGATAGATTCGGTCTGCACGGTTCACGGGAGTTGATGAAAGCGTGCACATGTCGGGAAATGATGATGTGATCGCACATGTATTACGGGACACATGTAGTTACTCCATGAATGATGTTCAGCCAAACTGCGGATTGTCATTTCTTCGACAAAAACTTGTGTTATGATGCTACTATTCATATGTGGAGTGACAATTGCGAATAGTAACGTTATCGGATATACATCTGAGCTGTCCGACCATAGTATTTATAAAAATGTACTGAAAAGAGGAGCATTTATGCGGATCATTGATATATTAAATAAAAAAGAGATGTCGCTGTCTATCGAGGTTTTTCCGCCGAAGAGGATGTCAGGTCTCGAAAGTGTGAAAAAGACAACCGAGGAGATTGCGGAGTATCATCCTTCATTTATGAGCGTGACCTACGGCGCGGGGGGAGGCACCAGCCGGTATACTCTCGATATCGCAAAAAACATTATGAAGAACCACGGTGTGCCGACGCTCATGCACCTCACATGTGTCTCATCCGACAGAGAGACCGTACGCTCGATGATCGGTGAGATGGAGATGGCCGGCATCAAAAATGTCATGGCTCTTCGCGGGGATATCCCTGAAGGACTGGAGGATGCAGACAGGAGTGGCTGGGATTATCACTACGCAGTGGAGCTCATCAGGGAGATAAAGGAGCGCGGAGATTTCTGTATAGGAGCGGCTTGCTATCCCGAGGTTCATCCCGAGAGTGCTACGCAGAAGGAGGATCTGCAGCATCTGAAGGAGAAGGTGGATGCCGGTGCTGATTTCCTCACAACACAGATGGTGTTTGATAACAATCTATTCTATAATTTTTTATATAAGCTCAGAGAGATCGGTGTGACTGTTCCGGTCATCCCCGGCATCATGCCTATCACGAGCGCCAAGCAGGTTGAGAGAGCGATAAAGCTCTCCGGATCATTTATGCCACAGAGGTTCAGGAGTATGGTCGACTACTTCGGCTCGGATGATGACTCCATGAAGGCTGCGGGCATAGCTTATGCTACGGATCAGATCATCGATCTGTATGCAAACGGTATAACGAATGTCCATGTTTACTCGATGAACAAGCCGGAGATCGCAAAAGGGATCATGGAAAATCTGGCTGCCATACTCGGGAAAACATTTGACAGATAAAGAAAAATGTTACTATTTACGAGCGTACTAAGCTATGCAGTGACAATCGTGAATAGTAAAAAAGAAAGGAGAACTATCATGAGAAAAGAATGGAAAAAGCCGGTCGCATCAGCACTTGTGCTTGCACTTGCACTGGCAAACATGACGGTTTCCGGGACGGAGACCAAGGCTGCAAGCACTGAAGTCAAGCTTGCTGATACAGCGGTATCGGGATCGGCGGTATCAGGAACTTCTGCAAATCCGCTCACCACAGGCCCGCTTGCAACTACCGGTTCTGCTGTTACACCTGACTCGCCTGCAGGAAGGCTGAATGCTGCTATCGACAAGTTTGATGAGTATATGTGGACACTGACCGGAGGTGACCGGGTTCGTGTTCAGAGCAGCGAGCTTGCAGCACCTGAGATTCAGAACTATGCTTTTGCACAGAGCATGCTCAGAAAGAAAAATAAGAAGGTAAAGGTAAACGTCGACTATGATCTGGGCAACGACGGTTCATCTGAGCTGTTTGCTCTTTATCCGAACGGAAATCTCGAGATTTATACGTATGATATGAAGATGTCAGGCAACTTTATGAAGGATGTTAAGCCGACCGCTAAGATCAAGGGTGTCAAGGAAGTACGTGTAAAGAATGTCAAAAAGGGACTTGTAGCTATCAAGACCAAGAAAGGCAAGATCGTTGTTTACAAGTACACTTTTGTAAAGGCAAAGAAGAAAGGTTCTATCAGCAAAAAAGCATTTAAGAAACTGAAGAAAAAGGTAACATTTGAGAAGCTTCGCAGCGGTATAGACTCGATCTACAGTGAGACTACGATGCTGTATGCTGCTGAGAACTTCTATCTCGATGAGCATTACCATGATGAGGAAAAGTATACTTCCAAGTACATAGCTCGTTACGACAAGGAAGACAAGGAGAATCCTTACAAGCTCTTCTTTGAGAGACACAGTGATGATGGTGATTTCAATACATCCGGAAGAGTTATCCTGGGTCCGGACGAAGCGGCTGACTGGAAGGCTGATGTGCAGAAGTATGATACCATCAAGAATGCGGTGCCTATCCTTGGATATGCTTATGCAGGCAAGGATGTGAAGGTAACAGAAGAGCTCAAGACACTCAAGGGCACAGCGTCAACCGTAAAGGTGTATGACATCATGTATGATTACGGTGATGGTACTGATGGTGATACGTACTTCAAGGTATTTATCGATGAGTCAGGCAGCGTTCCGAAGTTCCAGTCTGTTGAGACTGTTGCATCAGTCGGAGTGATCACCGAAAGAGTTGATTTTTATTATGGTGCAGCTGCTGATTTTGATGGAGAGATGTATACTCCGGGACTGGAGGCTGAGGTTTATGCCTCACCGGACTTTATAAAGGCTACCGGACTTAAGGAGCGCAAAGTAACGGTTGACTTTGCCGGAACCAAGAAGACATTTACCACACTTGAGAATTCTCACTTTGAGTTCTTCAGTTCTACAGGAACTTTCTACTTGATAGTAGATGGTAAGGAGACTGAGCTCGGGACCGGCAACAGCGATGAGTCCGCAAAGATCATAAATCTGATCAGCCCGATCGACGGAACAGCTGATCCGTCAGTTCAGGTTGTTTGGAGAGCAAATGCATTGAAGTGATATGGCTGACGACTGACGGCTTATCGGTTTGCCGTGTGGTTTAGCCATATGAAAGGCGAATCATTATCGATGATCGATTTTAAATCAATTAATCCCGTTACAGGGATGGGGGTGCCTGTTTACCTTGAGGGGCAGGCACCCCTTGTTGATAGAGATGAAGTGCTCAGATATGCCGGTATCGCCTCCAAAGAGATGCGTGCCGGACTGGGCGGTGATGATCCCCTGGACGAGCTCTATGACGATGTGATGGAGCAGTGCAGGGGTATCTTCAGTTATCGTTTGGGGTACAGGCACATCTCTCTGATGAAGGATGTCGGGATGAGTTCTTCGGGATATGATGAGAGTCAGGCGGCAGCGGCCGGGATGTCGGGCATGCCGCTTTTGGCGTACTTCAAGAGATCTAAAAATCTGATGAAGAGTTTAAGCTGCTGCGACGAGGTCATCGTTTTTGCAGCGACGGTGGGAGCCGGGATAGACAGGCTTATAAAGCGTTATGAGAGAAATGAGCCGGCCCGGGCACTGATGCTTCAGGCTCTCGGTGCGGAGCGCGTTGAGGCGCTGTGTGATATGTGTGAGTATGAGCTGAGATCCGATGCAAATGCGGCAGGATCTAAGATGTATCCGAGGTATTCGCCGGGGTATGGAGACCTGTCTATAGAGGTTCAGACGGAGATGCTGAGGGTGCTGGACGCAGAACGGCGTTTAGGCATCACGCTCAGTCAGTCATATCTGATGTCACCCAGCAAGTCTGTTACGGCGGTGATTGGTTTACAGAGATAGAGTGGCAGGGTTAGGAACTTGGCGGGCAGGCTGGT
>JAFSTZ010000253.1 GCA_017445525.1 Eubacterium sp. | reverse complement strand
ATCGGATTATCTTGTTGAAAAATTCGCCGGATTCTTCGATGAGATCGGACTCAAGTCGGATGTGTCATACATCAACAATTCGCATATGTGCTGCGGCGAGGGAATATGCGGAGCGTGCACCAAAAACATCGATTCCGGACATGTGGTTCACCTATGTAAGGAACAGTACAATATGATGAGGAAGGACAACTGATATGAAAAAGATTATTATTGCAGGTGGAGGCTGGGCCGGTGTCTCAGCTGCGCTGACAGCACGTAAGGCAGGAGCGGAGGTATTACTTCTCGAAAAAACAGACCTGCTCCTGGGCGCCGGAAATGCCGGTGGGATTTTCAGAAATAACGGAAGATACACGGCAGCCGAGGAGATGAAGGCACTCGGCGCGGGCGAGCTTTTTGATATCATGGATGAATGCGCTCTGCACGCGGGGATCACCTTCCCCGGGCATCAGCATGCGTCGTTATACGATGTGGGAGCGATAGAACCGAAGGTGAGGAAGTATGCTCTGGAGTGCGGGATCGATGTCATGACGGAGACCCATATCATGGGCGCGCATGCCGAAGACGGGCTGGTGCGGGATGTAGTCCTCGATGACGGTACGGTGATCGAAGGGGATGCATTTGTCGATGCTACCGGAACAAGCGGACCGATGGGAAACTGCCTGAGATACGGAAACGGCTGCTCCATGTGCATCCAGCGTTGTCCGACCTTCGGTCCCCGTGTGAGTATCACGGCGGCGTGCGGCATAAAGGACCTCGTCGGCAAGCGGGCGGACGGTACCTCGGGCGTCTTCTCCGGTGCGTGCAAGATCGTGAAAAACAGTCTGAGTGACACCATCCGGGAAAAGCTCGATACGGACGGCGTGGCGATACTCAAACTCCCGGATGACGAGATCGACTACGAGAAGCTCGGCAAAAAAGCATGCAAGCAGTACGCTTTGAAGGAATACAGTGAAAACATCATATTGCTCGACACCGGTGTGGCGAAGCTTATGACCAGCTTCTATCCGCTGGAGAAGCTGAGGAGGATACCCGGTATGGAGAATGCGGAGTACTGCGACCCCTACTCCGGCAGCAGGGGGAACTCCATCCGGTATCTGGCAGTCGCACCCTGCCTCGATACCATGCAGGCGGAGGGCATCGACAATCTTTTCTGCGGCGGAGAGAAGGGCGCGCCCCTGATCGGACACACGGAGGCGGTCGTGACCGGTGCTCTGGCCGGATTCAACGCGGCGAAGTATGCGGAAAGTGACGATCCGATGATCCTGCCCGACACACTCGCGGTCGGACTGATCATCTCCCATTCACATGAGCGTTTCGTCCGTCAGAACAATCTCGGTGAGAGATTCACGTTCTCCGGAGGTGATTTCTTCACCATCATGAAAGAGCGGGATCTGTATACTACGGATATCGATGCGATAGAAGACAGGGTACAAAAGGCGGGATTGACCGGTGTCTATGGAAACAAATAATAACAGGATACTGACCCGGACATTTTTGCAGCTGATGCTCGTAAATATCCTCATGGGACTGGTACAGCCCTGCAATCAGCTGGTTGACAGTATTCTGACAGGAAACAGTCTGGGTCTGGAAGCGATGGAGGCTTTTTCACTGTTCTTCCCTGTGGGAGGACTGGTGATCGCGCTGGGAAGCGTGTTCTCCATCGGTGTTCAGATAAACTGCTCACACATGCTGGGCAGTGGAAAGTTTGATGAGATAAAAGGACTGCTCAAAACCGCTTTTACATCAGCGGTTGTATTCTCTCTGGTTTTTGCCGTCCTTTTATTTGTTTTTTCCTCTCAGGTTTCGGTACTGATCGGAGCGAAAGAAGAGGTCGCGGGGCAGATCGGGCTTACAAGTGAATATCTGCGGGGATATTCGGTCGGAATACCCGCTATTTTTCTCATGAATATCATGCTCTCGCTCATGCAGCTTGAAGGGAAAAAGAACATCGTGATATTGCTGACGGTGAGCAACCTCATAGTCAACGCCGCCGGAGATATAGCCAATATTCTTGTTTTCAAAAAAAGCCTGTTTGGAATGGCGTTTGCGACCTCTGCGGCAAATATCACGGTATTTCTGATTTTATTGATCTACTTTTTGTTCTTTTCAAAAATGTTCCGGTTTTCCCTGTCGCTGCCCGTCCGGAAGTATCTGAAAGCGATATTACATGACGGGTTTCCCTCGCTTTCCTACTTTGGAAGTATCGTTGTGAGAGCGATTATTTTCAATTATCTTATCATAAACAATTTCGGTCAGACGACGCTTGCCGTCATGCTGGTGGTAAACAGTTTTACGACCATCGTTGACGCTACGATCGGAGGAACCGGCGACGCCGTGCTGCTCGTGGGGGGAGTTCTTTTCGGAGAAAAAGATATCCTGTCACAGAGAAGGCTCATAAAGACAGCTGTTATCGCGGGTGGGGTATTGTTGCTGGCGATCACGGTTTTTTCCGCTGTCGCTGCCATACCGATAGCAGAACTGTTCTCCGACAACAGCGAGCCGGAATTTGTTCTGCAGACGGCGAGAGCGATCAGGATAACCGCGCTCTGTTTCGTGCCGGACGTCATAGCATGTGTTCTGAAAAAATACATCCAGTCGGTCGGACGCGCCGCATACACTTCGGTCACAAATATACTCAGCAACGTGGTATATATCTGCTCGGCTGCATTTGTACTGACCTATGTCATAGGGGTAGACGGGCTGTTTTTCTCTTTTTTGGTGTGCTATCTGCTGACCCTGGTCACACATATCGTTTATGCTTTTTATCTTTCCCGAAAGAGCCGTCGCAGAGGAGCGGATATTTTTCTGTATCTGCCGGAGGATTATGATGTACTGCCGGAGGATATATATGAGTACGGTATTTCGACGGAGACCGGATGCTTTGAGGCTTCGAAATGGGTAAATGATATATGTAAAGCAAGAGAGATCGACAGTAAAAGAACCATGTTTATCTCGCTTTTTGTGGAAGAGATGACCGTAAATACCGTTAGGTACGGCTTCAGACCGGGAAAGAATAATTATATAAACTTAAAGCTCATATTTTTGGGTGACAAAGTACTGTTGAATATCAAGGATAACTGTCTTCTGTTTGATCCCAAGAGCTATTTTGACAAGCTTGACGAAAAGGACAGTCCGGAGAGCGGGGTCGGTATCCGGATCATCATGAGACTTTCCAAAAAGGTGGTTTATACGAACAGTTTTAATATCAATAATCTTCTCGTGGAGGTGTAGGGGGAGACTATTACTATTCACGGATGTCACTCCCTGTTCGTGCACACACTTTCCTCATGCAGGGGAGTGATGGTATTCAGCCCGAATAGAACAATATCCTTGACAGTTGATGGGATTCTGTATAATATTGGACATAGAATATTAAATAAAAGGAAACGAGATTATGGAACAGATAAAAAAGATATGGAAAAACAGTGCTGTATATGGGATGATATTTGTTGTGGCTGCTGCATTGATCACGTATGTTATGGTTTTTGTGGTCTACAATGACGAAAATGCGCTTGAAAGAATGCTTACCATGATGTTTGATTGCGGAGTGGATGTTATCTGCGCGATCATATCTGCAGCGTTGTATTTCGGTTGTATGAAGCAGAAAGAGGATTGGGCAAGGGCGTTTAGAACGTTGAATGTCTGCGTAAGTGCCGGCCTTGCCGTCAATTTTCTCTACTGGTATACAACCTCCATACCGGAATTAAGAATATTTGTTTTCAACTTAACTATACTCAGTAAACTGATCGATCTTTGGATGATCTATTTCTTCTACCTGTACATGAAGAGGACACTCGGATTTGAAGGCAAGATTGCTAATATTGCGAAAAAACTGTTTCCGATCTTGCTCATAGCAGAAAGCGTAGTGATAGTGGTCAACATATACTATCCGTTGACCTTCTTTATAGACGATGCGGGGATCTATCAGGCTACATCCCTTTCGGTTCTGGAAGATATCTATCTGATCATCGCATCGGTGATCACTGCCATCCTGATCATCCGCAGCGACAATCCGAAAGGTCAGAAGGCGGCCGGGATGACATTTATATGTTTACCGCTGCTCAACTATGCTACAGTCGGTGGTACGTTCGGCAATGCATCTCAGTACGGGATGATCCTGGTTTCGCTGATCATCATGTACTCTATAATTTTCAGTAACAAGAGTAGCAAGCTGGCGGCAACACAGAATGAGCTCAACATGGCAACGCAGATACAGGCGAGCATGCTTCCTTCCATCTTCCCGGCTTTCCCGCAAAGGGATGAGTTTGATCTATATGCAAGTATGGATCCTGCGAAGGAAGTCGGCGGCGATTTTTATGACTTTTTTATGATCGATGATGATCACCTCGGTGTCGTGATCGCAGATGTGAGCGGCAAGGGTGTACCGGCGGCACTCTTTATGATGATATCAAAGACGATAGTGCAGAACTTTGCGATGCTTGGTATAAGTGCTGCGGAGGTTCTGACAAAAGCAAACGATGCGATCTGTGCTCAGAACAAGATGGATATGTTTGTGACAACATGGATAGGTATCCTGGAGCTGTCAACGGGGAAGATGAACTGCGCAAGTGCGGGACATGAGTATCCGGCTCTCTATCATGATGGAAAGTTCGAATTGTATAAGGATAAACGTAAGATCGCACTCGGTGCGAGGAAAAACAGGCAGTATATAGACTATGATATACAACTACACAAGGGTGATAAGCTGTTTGTCTATACCGACGGTGTGCCGGAGGCGACCGACTCGAACGATGAGCTTTTCGGTACCGACAGGATGATCGATGCACTCAACATCAAGCCGGAAGCCAATCCCAAGGAGATTCTGTCACAAGTCCGTGCTTCGGTAGACGAGTTTGTCGGCAATGCCGTGCAGTTTGACGATCTGACGATGGTCTGCGTAGAGTACAGGGGGGCGTAAGACAGGTAAGATGCCGGAGTATCTGGCAGGTTACGCCGGACAGAGCTCCGCCTCCGACAAACCGGATCGTATCCGAAGCTTTTAGCAGAATGCCATTCCTTTCATACTCCTCGTCTTAGCTATATACAATTATAAACAACCGTATTCATAAAATCAATATGAATATTTATAAAATAGAATGTCACTTCATAACAGTAACAAAGGAGGATAGAGCCTGTGATGTGATATGAAATGAAATATCACTTGCAGCCGCATAGGTAATGACGAGGGTGGTATGGGTATCATGCTGGCGAAGATGTACACAAGT
>JAFSTZ010000252.1 GCA_017445525.1 Eubacterium sp. | reverse complement strand
TTTGTTGCATTGTTGACTGTATTCCCCGTAACCTTCGAGTCACCGGAGACTTTAAACGAACCGTTAGCAAAGAATATACCGCCACCGGAGTTGCTGGCTATGTTTGCATCAGCAGCACTTGTACCACCGATCGTACCTCCACTCATAGCTACAATACCATTGTTTATATACACACCGCCGCCATAGCTGGCCTTGTTGCCGCATATCGTACCACTGCTTATACTGAACGTACCAGTTGAGTTATTGCCAGCGCTGACATATACGCCACCGCCGTCATTGCCTGCCTTGTTATCCATAATCTTAGCTGTGTTCAACATAGTGAAATCTCCGGTGTTGATAAACACACCGCCGCCGTTCTTTGTTGCCGTGTTGCCGCATATCGTACCTCCGGTCATTCTAAGCGTGCCACCATTGAGATATATGCAACCACCATTGTTTTTAGAACTGTTGTTATTTGTACAAGAACCGCCCGTGAGATATCCTCCGGTGACGGCAAGGTAGTCTACACCTTCTGTTCCGCTCGTAGGGCAGTCGTTGCTGACTGATGTACCTCGTCCGTTATCTAGAGTGATATAGTGTGTCGTGAAACTGTTGTTATAGAAAGGTGTATCTGTGATCGTCAATGAACCGTTAACTTCGAACAGTCTACCGCTATATTCGAGATTTGTTTCGTCATATATATATAAAATACCGTAGCCGTTGAGGTTGAGTGTTTTGGTTCCGGTTATACTGATGGATCTACCACTGAACTGAACATCAGAGAGCAGAGTGAGAGTACTGTTGTTTTGACTACACCATTCAGTAACGGCTGCATCGAAGTTCACAAACCGTAGACCATCGACCAACGCAACAGCTTCATTTCCATCTGCCTTTGCCACCTTCGTAACATGCGTCATCGGCGTGATACCGAGCACCAGCGCCATCGTCAGTATAGATACTCCGATCCGTTTCATCACATTTTTCATACTTATCAGCTCCCTATCCTTATTGATATTATGCAAGTTACAGTTTTATCTTACCTAAAAAATCAAAAAAGTCAATAATTCTGTGACGAATGGTAAATAAAATGTGACGAAAGGCAAAATTCCGTCATATTTTTGACATAAATAAAGGGACACCACTCTTTTCTCATGTATGGGAGTGACTGCCCTTAGCCTGATAAATGTATATCCATGTTTTCAAATGCAAGCATTCATCATGTGTACATGCATTTATCAGCCGTGAATAGCAACGTATATTATCAAAGTTTCTCTTGATATAAATATCCGCTTGTGATAAAATCTTTAGGAACTATATTATAAGGAAACGCTGGTTAAAGCGTCAGGCTGTCCGGAAACTCCTTGCCGGAGAATCGTTTCCCAGTTTCGTCGGCTGAGGTAGTCGATGTGGGTGTATCGATCTCTATATGGAGAGTGACAGCCATAAAGATTAAAGGAGTGAAAAATGGATAAGGTCAGGATCATCGATGTCAAAAGAAGTGTCTACGAGGACAATGATAAAGAAGCGGATATGCTCAGGGATGAGCTGAAGGAGAAGGGAGTATTTCTCTTGAACCTCATGTCCTCTCCCGGCGCGGGGAAGACAACTACGCTGAGACAAACTATAGAGAGGCTGAAGGATCGTTACAGGATCGGCGTTATGGAGGCGGATATCGACTCGGACGTGGACGCCAAGAAGATCGCTGAAACCGGAGTGGAGTCCATACAGCTGCACACCGGCGGGATGTGTCACCTCGATGCGGGTATGACGAAGCAGGGACTTGACGAGCTTGACGGCAGGGACATAGAGCTCGCCATCCTCGAGAACGTCGGCAATCTCGTCTGCCCGGCGGAGTTCGACACGGGCGCTGTTAAAAACGCTATGATACTGTCCGTGCCCGAGGGCGACGACAAGCCGCTGAAGTACCCGTTGATGTTTTCCATCTGCGATGTTGTTTTGATAAATAAGACGGACGTGCTTCCTTACTTTGATTTTGATATGGATAAATGCAGGGAGTACGTCGCAAAGAGAAATCCGGATGCCAAGGTCATCCCCATCTGCGCCAAGACCGGCGAGGGGATAGATGACTGGTGCGCATGGCTGTCGGAGCAGGTGGATGAGTGGATAGGCAGATGAAAGGGCGGTGCATGTATGCCCGGATTGGCAGATGAAGCACCGTGCAGTTGATGCTCACAGATGGGAGTGATGTCCGGCAAGACCGGAGATGAGAAGTGTTAGGAGGAAGACATGTATAACAAAGAATCCATGAAGGCAGAAGAGTTTATCAACCACGAGGAGATCATGGAGACACTCGCATATGCGGACGCTCACAAAGATGATAAGGTTTTACTGCGTGAGATCCTGGACAAAGCGAGAGAGAGAAAGGGGCTGGGACACCGCGATGCTTCGGTGCTTCTCGCCTGCGAGGATGAGGAGATCATAGCTGAGTGCTACAAGCTTGCAGAGGAGATCAAGCAGGATTATTACGGCAACAGGATAGTGCTCTTTGCACCGTTATATTTATCTAACTATTGTGTGAACGGATGCCTCTACTGTCCCTATCACGGAACCAACAAAAACATACGCCGCGTGAAGCTGACACAGGAGCAGATCAGGGACGAGGTTATCGCGCTGCAGGATATGGGACACAAAAGACTTGCCATCGAGGCCGGCGAGGATCCGATAAACAATTCCATCGAGTATATACTTGAGAGCATCGACACCATCTATAATATCCATCATAAAAATGGTGCGATCAGGCGTATAAATGTAAACATCGCGGCTACCACCGTGGAGAATTATAAAAAGCTCAAGGACGCTGAGATCGGTACATATATACTGTTCCAGGAGACTTACAATAAGGAGTCTTATCTGAAGCTGCATCCCACGGGACCGAAGCACGACTATGACTATCATACCGAGGCGATGGACCGCGCGATGGAGGGCGGCATCGACGATGTAGGGCTGGGCGTCCTTTACGGACTCGAGCTGTACAGATACGAGTTCGCCGGAGTCCTGATGCACGCGGAGCATCTGGAGGCTGTGCAGGGTGTAGGACCGCATACCATCAGTATGCCGAGAGTGAAGAGAGCGGACGATATCGATCCGGATGAGTTTGACGGCGGTATCTCGGATGAGACATTTGCCAAGATCTGTGCGCTTATCCGCATAGCCGTGCCTTATACCGGAATGATCATCTCCACCAGAGAGTCGCAGAAGGTCAGAGAGATGGTGCTGCCGCTCGGTGTCTCACAGATCAGCGGAGGGTCGCGTACCAGCGTGGGCGGCTACGCAGAGGAGGAGGCTCCGGAGGACAACTCTTCGCAGTTTGACGTCAGCGACAGGAGAACACTTGATGAGGTAGTCAACTGGCTGATGAGGCTGGGATATATACCGAGCTTCTGTACCGCCTGCTACAGAGCCGGACGCACCGGCGACAGGTTTATGGAGCTCTGTAAAAATATGCAGATCTTGAACTGCTGTCATCCGAATGCTCTTTTGACTTTAAAGGAGTATCTGGAGGATTATGCGAGCGAGGATACGAGGCGCATCGGTATGGAGATGATACAGAAGGAGATCGCGGTCATCCCGAACGAAAAAGTGAGACAAAAAACCGCCGACTATCTGAACGATATCGTAGCCGGCGGCAGGGATTTCAGGTTTTGATGAGAAGAATTTATAAATAAAAATCCGGAAAGGTAATCTTTCCGGGTTTTTATTATACACAAGGTTACATATGGATCAGATAGATGAGTATTTTTCCAGAAGCTCCGCCTTCATGTCATATAATTTATCTGAAAGATCGACATGTACCTGCTGAGGATTGATCAGACGTCTGCTCTCATCCCACAGTGTGTCGATCTCTTTTTTGCAGAAAGCCTGGATCTCCATGACAGATGGTGACTCATATATGCACTGACCGTTTTTAAAGACGGGAACCAGGATCTCCTTCATTTCATAGGAGAATGCATCAAGTCTCGTTTTCTTCCATGTAGCATCCGGATCAAAAAGCATCATATCCACGGTGGTATCAAAGGTCTCTCCGGCGAGCGCGATGAGGTCTGCTTTTATCTTTCCGGAATCCTTGTCATATATCCTGAAGACTGTTTTGTTTCCGGGGTTGGTAACCTTAACAGGATTCTCTGAAAGCTTGATCTTCGGCTCCCATTTATCTGCACTGTCTGATGCTGCATCGTCATCCACGGCGATGGCAGACAGCTTATAGACGCCGCCGAATGACGGAGTATCTTTTGAGGTGATCATGTTGGTCCCGACGCCCCAGCTGTCTATCATAGCGCCCTGCGCCAACAGAGAGTCGATCAGGTATTCATCAAGATCTGATGAGGCACATATCTTGGCATCAGTGAAGCCGGCTTCATCGAGCATTTTTCTCGCTTTTTTGGATAAATAAGCCAGGTCACCGCTGTCAAGTCTGATACCGTACATCTTCGGCATGGCTCCCTTGTCGCGAAGCTCCTCAAATACCTGGATGGCATGAGGTAAGCCCGAGCGGAGAGTATCATAAGTGTCTACAAGTAAGGTTGTGTTACCGGGATAAAGCTCTGCATACTTTCTGAAAGCAGTCAGCTCGTCGGGGAAGCTCATGATCCAGCTGTGCGCATGTGTTCCAAGCGCCGGAACATCATACTCCTTGGCACATATAACGTTGCTCGTACCTATACATCCGCCGATCACTGCTGCTCTGGCGCCAAAGGTTCCCGCATCCGGCCCCTGTGCACGTCTGAGACCGAACTCCATCACGGCTCCGCCCTCTGCAGCGTAGCATACTCTGGCCGCCTTGGTAGCGATCAGGGACTGATGGTTGACTAGGTTCAGTATCGCAGTCTCGACCAGCTGGGCTTCCATGATAGGAGCAACCACTTTGACCAGCGGCTCCCTCGGGAAGATCACCGAACCCTCAGGTATAGCATACAGATCTCCCGTAAACTTGAACTTGGAGAGATAATCAAGAAAATCATCATCAAAGTCTCCGAGACCTCGTAAGTACTCTATATCATCTTCACTGAAGTGCAGGTTATTTATATAATCGATGACATGCTGCAAACCCGCACAGATAGCGAAGCCTCCGTCATCGGGATTCCTTCTGTAGAAGACATCGAAAACAGCTTTTTCCTTTACATCATTTTTAAAGTACCCCTGCATCATCGTCAATTCATAGTAGTCGGTAAGCAGTGTGAAATTACGATTGTCCATGATTTCCCCCTGTTTATAAAAGAATGCTAACATTTATAACTGTGCTGTCCACACTGTGATCATGCGTAAAACACTGACTGATGTACATGATATATATGATTCAAGTATGAACAACAGTATTATGTCATATTTATATTGTTTTGTCAAATGTGTACTTGACAACGTTTCCTGAAATAAAAAAGAAACGACACCCAATCGGGCGCCGCCTCCTTTATAGAATATGGAAGAGAGATGTGACCTAGAATAAATAGGGCTTATCCCACAGGTTGAGCTTGGTTCCGATACCGAGCTTTTTTGCTTTTTCATAACACTGCTTGCCCCATGCTACATCCTCGACAGGCATACCGCCTACCGAGTAGATGATGACTTCATCATCTGACTTTCTTCCTTCTGCCTTTCCGGCGAGGATCGCTCCGAGGTTGATGATCTTGTCCTTTGAAAGCTTTCCGTCATGAACCAGATCCAACCACAGACAGCCCGGAATATAAATAGTATTGTAGGTAGGATACGGATATTCCTCCGCCCATGCCTCATACAATTTGATATTGTCACACACGAGTTTTGCCTTACTGCTGCATACATACTCGTCAGAAAAATCTCCCGAACCCGGGATACAGAACAGTGCGCCCGGCTTGATCCATTCTTCCTCAATAAAAGGATACTGGCTTCTATCCATCCCCATCGATGTGGAAGTTGCAAAGCTCATGATATCAGAACCCCTTACACACTCCTCAAGTGTATCGACAACTTCGATCGTTGTAAACTGTGGCAAATGCTCCTTTACAAAGCTGATACATCTATCTATGGACTCTCTTCCTCTTCCCTTGATCTTTAGAGTATCCAGTGTCGGGCGAAGCGCTGCAAAGGTCTCGATCGCAGTGATATTGATAACACCCGGACCTACGATGCCTAACACCTTGGCGTTCTTCACTGCCAGGTTCTTTACTCCCGCACCGGGAATACCTGATGTACGATATGCAGACAAAAGGTTTGCCGACATCAGTGCCAGCGGCGCTCCGGTATCCTTATCATTCAACATGACCATAAGGATTGATCTCGGAAGTCCCTTATCTCTGTTCTCAACGTTTGAACCATACCACTTCATACCTGCTCTTTTAAACTTACCACCTAAATAAGCTGGCATAGCCATAAATCTTCTATCAGGTCCATTTTTAGGCATACCTTCAAATTCTGGCTCATCAGGGAAAGTAACCATACATCCATGAGAGTTTCCATTTTCTCCTCCCATTCTATAGTCTCCCTTATCTAAAAGCTTTAACACATTTTCCATGCAGTCTGTACATTTAACTACATCTGTAACTCCTGCCTTAATCATATCTTCTTCATTTAAATATAATAAATCTACATTTGGATAACTCATAATTTTCTAATTCCTTTCTTTCTCTTTAACCTCTTGCAAGTTCATAGGCAGCCTTCTTTTTAGGATTACGATAAACTTGATATAATTCATTTTCCATTGCCATAACCTCTTCTAAAGGTATTGGCTTA
>JAFSTZ010000251.1 GCA_017445525.1 Eubacterium sp. | reverse complement strand
ATGTTCTCCTTGACGTTCAGGTTTGGTATGAGGTTATACATCTGAAAGACGTAGCCGAGGTGCTTTCTCCTATAAATAGTAAGGGACTTTTCGTTCATATCCCTGGTCTTTTCCCCATCGATGGAGACGTATCCGGAATCGGCATCATCTATACCTCCGATGATGTTCAGTAGAGTTGATTTGCCGGATCCCGATGGTCCCAGGAGCACGCAAATATCACCCTTGTCGACAGAAAAGGAGATGCCTCGCAGTACCTCGATTTTGTTATCCGCACTTCCGAAACTCTTGCGCAGATCACTTATTTCTATAAACATACTTTCTTCCTCCCAAAACAGATAAGTAACTAACTATAATTAGGTATGCCTAACCCGATATATTATAATACTCTTGATTTGGATAAATGTCACGGGGATTTTTCCGGATAAAGAATTCATCGACAACGTCGAAGACTGAAGATCAAAAAAATCCGGCAAGTCGAGCTTTCGGACGGCCTGTCGGGGTTTATATATAACAAGTGTTGTTATTATCAGTCATCAGAATGCTTCCCGTTGTTTCTGGGACCGCGGAGAGAGTGCGGACGATGTCTGTGGTAGATACTGCGGACATGCACATGGTGGTGATGGTGAGTAAAGTCTTCGATCATGATCCTTGGGTAGAAAAGGATCAGCATCGGAAACAGTTCAAGCCTGCCCGCCAGCATATCAAATATAAATACGATCTTGGACAATGGGGAGAAAAAGTCAAAGTTTTGCGTAGGACCTACTGCGGACAGTCCGGGACCGATATTATTGATGGTAGCCGCAACTCCGGTAAAGTTTGTCTCGAAATCATATCCGTTCAGGGAAATGATAAACAGAGAAACTATAAAGAGAGCGATATATGCAAGAAAGTAAACAGTAGTCGATCTCACGATTTCATGAGTCAGTGGAGCGTTCTCAAATCGTATTTTTCTGATAGTTTTCGGATGAATATACGATGTTATCTCTTTTCCGACTGATTTCAGGAGTATCAAAACTCTGGAAACCTTGAGTCCGCCTCCGGTAGAACCGGCACAGGCACCCATAAACATCAGCAGTACGAGGATATACTTTGACAGGGATGGCCAGGTGTCAAAGTCCGCATTGGAAAAGCCGGTCGTAGTGATGATGGAACCGACCTGGAAAGCGGCCTTTTGGATGGCATCCCAGACACCGGAGCACATATGCAGGATATTTATGGTGATTATGGTGATGGAAGCGAGTATGATGATGAAGTAAGCGCGCACTTCCTCCATCTGCCATGCCTTTTTAAACTTTCTGTACAGGATATAGTAAAAGGCGTTGAAGTTGACACCGAAGAGGATCATGAACACATTTATCACGACCTGCTGGAATACAGTATAGTCTGCCATGCCGCTGTTTCTGACGGCGAAACCACCAGTGCCTGCCGTGCCGAATGACATTGTGAAAGCGTCAAAAACCGGCATTCCCGAGATAAGCAATATGAGGAGCATGGTAGCGGTGAGCCCCATATAGATAAGGTAAAGGATTCTCGCGGTCTCGCGCATGTGCGGAGCGAGCTTGCCGACATCCGGGCCCGGAGACTCGGCGCGCATAAGATTTATAGTGGAACCGCCGGTCATAGGCAGTATCGCCATGAGAAACACCAGAACCCCCATGCCGCCGATCCAGTGTGTAAAAGACCGCCAGAACAGGGATGCGTGGGAGAGTGTACTCAAATCACTGAGGATGCTGGCTCCGGTAGTGGTGAGTCCGGAAACAACCTCGAAGATGGCATTTATAAACGACGGGATCTCGCCCGAGAGAAAGAACGGCAGACCGCCGAATATACTCAGACCTATCCAGGAGAGGGCGGTTGATACACAGCCTTCCTTCAGATAAAAGATGTTGCTCTTTGGTTTTACTATGGTCATTGTCACGCCGGCCAGAGCACACAGACCGGCCGAGATCAGGTAGTAGTACCATTTATCTTCTCCATGGATGAAGTCAACGATGACCGGGAGAAGGAGCATGGCGGCTTCGACCTTAAGCACATAGCCTACAACATATCTTATTATGGAATAGTTCATGGCGTGTTCTCTTTCTTATAAAAATAGTGGCTTTTCGCTTGAAAAGTCTTATATATAAATGCCGGCGCAGTTGCTATGCCGATAAATCGGTTATTTAGAAATCGCCGTACTAGGCCAGTATCTGCGCGATATTGTCGTAGCCAAGATTTGTTGAAACTATCATGACCGAATCGCCCACGTGGATGCGGTCTCGTCCGGACGGGATGATGATCTTGCCTTTGCGTTTGATGCTGGCGATCAGAACATTTTTCTTTATCTTCAGATCCTTCAAGTGAACCTCGGTGATCGGAGAGTCCTCTGTGATCTTGAACTCCACGGCCTCCACACGGTCGTTGAACATATGGTAGAGTGTCTCCACGTTGCTCCCCTGCGAGTTCATCATACCTCGAACGTAGGAGAGGATGGTCTCTGCTATGATGTAGCGGGGGTAGATGACGCTTCCGAGATCCATGTCGCGGATGACGTCGCGGTAGTTTACGCGGTTGATCTTGGTAACGACCTTGACATCCTCGTTTACCTGCAGCGCGTGGAGAGAGAGAAGTACGTTCTCCTCATCGATGCCGGTCAGAGGGATGAAGCTTTCTATATGCTTGATGTTCTCTTCGTGGAGAAGCTCCTCGCTGGTTCCGTCGCCGTGTATGATGATGGCCTGCGGGAGAAGTACGCTGAGCCTCTCGCAGCGGTCTCTGTCCTGCTCGATGATCTTGACATCTATACCCATCTCGATAAGCTTTGTGGCCAGGAAAAATGTGGAGATCCCTCCGCCGATGATCATGCAGTCGGAGACCTGCCTGGAGTCAAAGCCGATGTACTCGAAGAATTTTCTAACGTTTTCCTTCGATGATACAAAGGATACCTGATCGCCGTTTTCTATGTGGTCATTACCGTTGGGGATTATCACCTTGTCATCTCGCTCGATAACCGTGATCAGCAGCTCGTGAGGCAGTTCCTTGCCTATCTCAGCTATGGTTTTTCCGATGAGAGGGTTGTTGTCATATACCTGGAACTTGACCATCTCGGCAAGCCCGTGCGCAAAGGGGTTTACCTCGAGAGCGTTGGGCTGGTAGAGAAGTCTCGCCATCTCCTCAGCGGTTGAGAGTTCCGGATTGATGATCATGGTGAGACCGAGTTTTTCACGGAAGTAGTTTATCTCGGAACTGTAGTCCGGTGTGTGAACTCTCGCAAAGGTAGCACAGTTACCGGCCTTGCTGGCGATACAACAACTCAGGAGATTCAGCTCGTCATCCTCGGCAACAGCGATAAAAACATCACAATGCTGGACGCCGGCATCCATAAGGATACCGTAGCGGGCTCCGTTTCCGACTATACCCATAACGTCATAATAGTTGGCGATCTCGTTAACCCGCGCCCTGTCCTTATCGATGATCGTGACATCGTGCCCCTCGTTTGAGAGACGTTCAACCAGCGTGGCGCCGACAGTTCCGCAGCCTACTATGATGATATCCAGCCCGCGGTGCTCGGGAGCGTGGAATCTTTCAAAAAAACCCATGAGAGTCCTCCGTAATTATTGTTTCAAAGTGAATGATCCTCTATCCGCTTTATAGTATACACATATTTATAAAAATTACAAGTAAAAATTATCTGCGCCGCAGTAGAGAGCGCTGCGAAGGAGTATGTAAAAATACTTGCAAGATGATGTGTTTTAAGGTATAATTATGTGTGTACGGACTCTCCGCATGGGGAGCGGCAGCTATGAATAGTGGCGTAGCCGGTGCGCCGTGCAGGAGTGACAGCCGTGAACGGCAACATCGAATTAACAGTATCGATCAGGAGGAGATAGCTATGGTCAGCGAGATCTGCAAGAAGCTTTATCGT
>JAFSTZ010000250.1 GCA_017445525.1 Eubacterium sp. | reverse complement strand
TGAATGAAAAAGTAGACATTATTTCGGCGCTGAATTGCCTTTTGTGTGATTGCCCTTATGATCTATATTGGTATGATAAAACAGAAGGAATGGGTTATGGAGCTTATTTGGGGGCGGTTGATTATCAGTAAGGTACTCTCACATTTTCGATAGGTTGTATATGCGAATTTAGTGTAGCAAAAGAGTACTCAAAAACTGGAGAGTTAAGAACTTATAATATTGATACAAATAAAACAACTGCCGCAAAAAATGTTGTTAGTGAAGCGCTTAGTGTTGTTTCAAGAAACAGTACTAAATCTGATTATCAAAAAATGAAAGCATATAAAGAATATATATGTGAAGCTGTTGAATACAATACAGAGGCAATGTGTGATGAGTATTATGAATTAAATGGATATGGTAATCCATGGCAGGTTATATATGTTTTTGATAGAGATACTTCAACAAATGTTGTCTGTGAGGGATATTCAAAGGCGTTTAAGCTGCTATGTGATATGACTGTATTTCAAAACTCTATAGATTGTTACCTGATGACCGGTGATATGACAGAAGGTGCTAAAGATGGTAATCATGGACATATGTGGAATACCGTTAAGATGGGGAATGGCAGAAATTACCTGGTTGATGTTACCAACTGCGATGGTAATAGTTATGGGAATCCTGATAAACTCTTTTTGACTGGTTCAGCAGGAATACCGTCGGGATATACAGCTTCCCAAGCATTTTTTGAACCCAATGGTTCTGAGAAAGTGAATTATTATTATGATGATGAAACTATTGCTTTGTTTTCAGATGCAGAAAGAACATTGTCAGATACGAAGTATGTAGTAAAAAAGGAGATCAATCCGTCAGTATCTGTCAAGAACTGGACGTATGGTTCCTTACCCAGCAAGCCTGTTGTGACAGGCAACGACGGTGGAGGGGCTGTATCTTTCAAGTATAAGGTCAAAAATGCGTCCGATAAAACATATAAAACTACTGTTCCGACGGCAGTCGGTGATTATACGATCAGGGCAGACATAGCAGAGACTGAAGTTTATGCGGATGGTGTAGCTACAGCGGATTTTTCGATCAATAGGGCGAGCCCCGGCGGGGGCAGTGGATCCGGCGGCAGTGGTTCGTCAGGAGGTGGCGGAGGAGCCGGCGGCGGTGGTGGAGCCGGAGGTGGTTCCGATGCCGATGGATCACCGAAACCCAGTGGATCGCCTAATCCATCTGCAACGCCTATAGTAACACCGACGGCAACGCCTATAGTGACTCCGACTGTAGCTCCTACAGAAGCGCCGATACAGACACTTACTCCGGCACCTACGGCCGTTCCTGAAGCTACAACGGCACCCGGTAAAAAGCCTGTACCCGGAGCGACTGAAGCACCGACTGCAACGCCGCTCACTCAGGAAGTGAATACGGATACCGAGACAGATAAGTCCGGAAAAACCATAACCGTGACAACTACAACGGAGTCATGGGAAGACGGTACTACAGCTACAAGTATAAAGAAAGACTATGAAGACGGATCATCCGAGGTGAAAAAGGTCACCGAGATGTCTGATGGAGGAACCGTGGTCACCGAGATAAAGACCGAGATAAACGGTGACTTTGCAAAGGTTACTCTAACTGAGCCGGCCAAGGGTAAATCTACTATAGTTACTGTTGATCAGAAGGCTGATGAGACTCATGTCAGAACATATGAGGTGACCGGCGAGAAGGAGATAGCCCTTCGCAAGCAGGATACGGATGCTACGAAAGAGAAGCTGGTAGTTCCGAAAACGGTTAAGGTTGATGATGTCACATATAAAGTCACTTCGATAGCAAAGAATGCATTTAAGGGTGATAAAAATATAACCACGGCAAACACCGGAGATAACGTCAAAAAGATTGGTTCAGGAGCATTTGCAAAGAACACTTCACTGAAAAATGCAACGATCGGCAAAAATGTCAAGTCTATCGGGGCAAAGACATTTAATGGTGACAGCAAGCTCTCTACAGTAAATATCAGGTCTGCTTCTTCGTTGAACGGTATAGGTAAGGGCGCGTTTGGCGGGATAGCGCCGCGGGCGACCTTCAGGATACACGGAACGAAAAAGGAGTTTGAGAAGGTTAAAAAACTGATCCTGAGCTCCGGCGTAGGTAAAAAAGTCAAGTTTAAGAGGGTTTGACGGTAACGTCATTGGGATACAAAGCGTGAGGTGTTGTGCCTCACGCTTTTTGTGCATTATCACTAAAATCATTTGTGAAAAATCATCAAAAAATAACAAAATTTAACAAAGTTTTAAAATTTTAAAAAAAACACTTATAATTTTTGTAAAAAAGTGGTAAGATATATCTGTATACAGAAGAAATCGAATCATATGTCAGGATAGGACAGATTACCATCGAAAGTATTTTTGTATTCGAGTAACTTATGGGATGTATGCATGACGCAGAAGTAGGTGCTGCCGGGATTATCAGACAGGATGATGGCAGTACGGAAGGAAAGGATGGTAAAAGGTGTTTAGCGTAGGAGAGTATGTCGTTCACGGGAACGACGGAGTGTGCAAGGTTGAAGCTGTTGAGCCTATGAGCGGGAGCGGATCGGATCGTATCTACTATACACTGGTTCCGGTTTACTCATCGGGTAGCAAGTTATTTGTTCCGACAGACAGCACAAAGGTTGTCACCAGAGCGGTGATCTCAAAGAACGATGTCAAGAAGCTTATGGACGAGTGGGATGATATCGATGTCCTGAGCGTGGAGAATGACAAAAAGCGTGAAGAGGTTTACAAGGCAGCACTCAGATCGTGCGACTGTCGTCAGTGGGTGAAGTTGATCAAGACTTCATATCAGCGCAATCAGATGCGTATGGAGTGCGGCAAGAAGGCAACCACGTCTGATGAGAGATATCTGCATATGGCGCAGGAGAACCTCTTTGGAGAGATGGCGATTCCGCTTGAGATGAGCAGGGGTGAGGCTGAGGACTACTTCATCGGCAAGATGAACGAGAAGAAATCAGGCAAGAAGACCAAGAAAGCAAAGGCTTCAAAAAAGTAATTTGCTTGTGACTCGACAGAGCACTGTCACTTGTGTGGCAGTGCTCTTTTTTCTTGACTTTTTTTATGGTTTGATGTAAAATCTATCTTGTGAATTTGTGCTGACAGCACAATTATATGAAGGAGTAAAATAGGACTGGAAGTAGTATTTCAACATGGAGGTATTGGACAAATGAGGTCAGTTCGTGTCAGGATCATAGGAGCTATAGCACTTTGTGTTATCATTGCTGTGGTTTCCGTCGGTATGATGAGTATCATCAATTCAGGTAACGTAGCTTCCTCGGATGCAGAGGAAAAGATGAAACTCATGTGCAGCGAGCAGACGGTGAGTGTCAACGATCTTTTCAGAAAGATAGAGCAGTCTGTGGACACTCTTTCCGAGTTGGTCATGAAAAAGCTTGATTTCAACCAGATGTCCAAGGATGTGAAGTATGCGGATACTCTTTCCACAAACATCATGGGTGAGGTCCGTACCTTTGCCACAAACACGGAAGGTGCCATTACTGCATATGTTCGTTACAATCCTAAGTATTCAAAGCCTACATCCGGTATATTTCTCACGAGAGACTCGCTTGAGGATGAGTTCGGGAGCGTGACGCCTACCGACTTCAGTCAGTACGATGAGGATGATGCAGAGCATGTAGGATGGTACTATATCCCCGTAAAAAACGGAGCTCCGATGTGGATGGATCCGTATCTGAATGCGAACATAAATGTATATATGATCTC